>JAWSUF010000007.1 GCA_033549365.1 Acidobacteriota bacterium | reverse complement strand
GTGATCAGCGAAAAAACCCATAGTCAGATTATGCCACAGGGCCGAAACCCCGGGCTTCAGCCCGGGGAGTTTTCATTTCATAAAAAAAGAATATCCCCGGTTGATTGCCGACGACGTTTTTGAAAGGGCGAAAAGGAAAGACGCCGTATTTGATGATCCCAGGGCGGCGGCAATGCATTTGAAGGAGGGATTCCGTATTATTCAACGATCCGTCCCAAAATCGTCGGGAATCGGCCTCTGCGACCTCCCGAATCCCGGTTTGATCCCGTTTCCCCGGCTTATTAAACCCGTCGATTGGGATGAGTTTGAGAAGGTCTTTTTGGAGTTGGCGGAATGGCTCGGTACTCGATGATCTCCATTTTATGCAATTCCTCGATTCTGAACTTCCGCCAGTTACGGATAACGCACGGCTAGCGCCGGTTGTTTCAAGGAGAGATGCAAAAAGCCAAGGAGAGATTGCGTTCGATTAATATGATTGATTGAATGCTGACATATAAAAACCGGAGTTTATAATATGCCATTATAAACAAGGGCGTCTATACTGCCACGAATCGTTGGGATTGTCGTCATTTTTCATGACAAATGACGACGGATGTGTCAATTGTTTTTTTAAGCCCAGGGCTTCAGGGACATCTGCGCGTGGGCTAAAACCAGGAGGCCGCGGGCGGGCACGCCGTAGGGGCAGGCCTTTTCGCAGAATCCCGGACATGTTTGACAGGCTTCGGCCGCTTGGCTTCCCAACCCGGCGTATTTCTCCATGGCGAACTTCTCGCTGCCCTGGGCCTCGAAGTAATGGGCGTAGCGCATGATCGTGTTCACGGGAACCGCATGAGGGCAGGAGGCCTCGCAGACGCCGCAGGCGTGGCGGCAATAGAGCCGGCCGCAATCTTTTTCGTAATCCCTGAGAAGGTTCCGGTCCGCCGTCTGAAGACCCGTGCCGGAGAGTCCGATGAGATCCCGGACATCGTCGAAGGTGTTGAAGGCCAGGTTCAGAGTGTGGACCCGGGGATCGCCGAGCACGAACTTGAGCGCCGCGGCCTTGATCTCGGCCGGGCCTTCCAGGCCGTGTTCGCGGATGAAGGCTTCCGCCTGCGCGGCCGTCTCCTCCATCCTGGCCCAGGACTGCTGCATCCGCTCGTCGATCTCCTGTCCTTCCCGCTTCATGCGTTCAATCCGCTCCTTCATGTCGTGGTAGCGGCCCAGAGGGTTGGACTTCATGATCGTCGTGGCGATATTCTTCTTTGCGGCGGCCTCGAGAACTTTCTCTCCGGCTTCCTTCTGCAGGAAATTGTAGACGAGAAGCAGGAGGTCGAAGCGGCCGTCTTCCACCGCGGCCGTCAGGACATCCTCCATGGCTTCGCCCTGGCCCGCCATGCGGGGGCCGTGGTTGGCCACGCCGACGAACCGGACTTTGCCCTCCTTTTTGAGCTGATCCATTCCGGCATGAAAGGCCTCGTTCTTCAGGGATTCGGCGGTCGGAGCGCCCTGATTCATGAGACAATCGACGTAGTCGGTCTGCAGGCGGCCGAGGCATGCCTGGACTTTTTCGATGACCTGGTCTTTCGTCATGTTATCCATGACACGGATCTTGGTGGCGATGAAAAGGGACGACCTGTCGCGGCCCCGGATGGCTTCGGCGATGCTCTGTTCCGCGGCGCCCCGGCCGTAGCCTTCGGCCGTGTCGACGTAATTGACGCCGGCATCGAAGGCCGCGGCCATCACGGCGGCGGGAAAGGTCTGTGATGTCCCGATTCCGATGTCAGAGACCTTGAATCCCGTCCGGCCCAGAGTTCGATAGGACAGTATCTTGGAGGTCTCTTCTCCGGGAAGCTTTGCGGCCGGCAAGGCGCCCGCTCCGAGCGTTGTTCCAACCCCGGCCAGGCCGATCGCCGAAGCCTTGATAAATCCTCGTCTGTCCATACCGGTTCGTTTTGCCATCGTTTTTCCCTTCATTTAAGATATCGGAATTATAGTCTATCTCGGAACAAAACTCAACATTCGCCCATGGCGCTTATGATCTCATTCCGTTCGCGAATCGGCTTACTTTTTCTTTGCGGTCCACTCCATTTCGTTGTCCATGACGGTCACGGTGCCCTTCATGGTGTCGCCGTCGACGGTGCCCTTGTAGACCATGGTCATTTGGCCTCGGGGCGTTTCGCGATTGATCGTCCATTGGATGGCATCGCCGTCGATTGTGCCTTCTCCGACCATCGGGTCTCCGCCGCGGGGACCGGGCGGCATGGTCACGGTGATCTTGTTGCCGTCCTGGGCGATGGTGATGTCGCGGGTCATCTCACCCTGGCGGCCCTGGGACGTCATGGCCCATGTGCCGGACACGTCGGCGGCCCAGGCGGAAAGGGACAGAACGGCGAGGAGAACGATAGAAACGAGAGAAACTTTCCTGATCATAGCGGCTCCTTCATTGCGCAATTTGCACTTCCACCTATTAGACGCCTCCTCCCGATTTTTCTTCCCGATCCGCGCAGCGATGCCATTGGAATAGAGGCCTCAGGAAACCCGGGGGTCAGGATGCTTTGGCGGATCAACGATGTTCTGCGAGAAAATCGTTGATTTCGGCGCGACCGGGGATGGAGGGCTGGGCGCCCGGACGGGTCACGGACAGAGCAGCCGCGGCGCTTGCGAAGCGCCCCGCCCGGCCGGGTGGCCGATAAAGCGGGCTTCCGGACCGTTTAAGAGACGATTCCGAGGGTTTTCATCTTATAAGCGAGGATCCGCTCGGTGATGCCCAGTGCCCTGGCAGCCCGGCTCTTGACACCCCCCGATTCCTGCAGGGCCCGCCGAATCTCCCGGGATTCGAGGCGCCGGACTTTTTCTGTCAGCGGCAGGTCTTCGCTTGAAAAGTCCTCTTCCCGTTTTTCCGAGAGGTAGACGGGGAGGTCGGCCTGCGTGATGTCCTCCCCGTCTGCGAAAACGGCGGCGCGCTCGATGATGTTTTCGAGTTCCCGGATATTTCCGGGATACGCGTAGCGGACAATCGCCGACATGGCTTCGTGTGTAATCCCGCGGATTGTCTTGCCTTCCCGTTCGGCATAGGTCTTGATGAAACGATCGACCAATGGCGGGATGTCCTCCCTCCTCCGGCGAAGGGGAGGGATGCGGATGTGAATCACGTTCAGACGGTAGAAAAGGTCGGGACGGAATTTCTCCTCGCGCATCAGTTTCTCCAGATCCCGGTTCGTGGCCGCGATGATCCGGACGTCCGAGTGGAGAGCCGACGAAGATCCCAGTCTGTAGAACTGCTTGTCCTGGAGAAAGCGGAGAAGTTTCACCTGGACCTGGGGTGTCAGATCGCCGATCTCGTCGAGAAAAAGCGTCCCGCCCGAGGCCGCTTCGAATTTTCCGATTTTGCGCTCATGGGCGCCGGTGTAAGAGCCTTTTTCGGCGCCGAAGAGTTCGCTCTCGACGAGCGTTTCGGGCAGGGACGGAATGTTCACAGCCATGTAGGGGTCGTCCTTGCGCCGCGACGCGAAATGAATGCTTCGGGCCGCCAGGTCCTTCCCCGTGCCCGTCTCGCCGTCGATCAATACGGCGGCGTCGCTCCCGGCCGCCTTGGCGATCAGGCGCATGACCTCTTCCATTCCTGGAGAGGCGGAAACGACGTTTTTCAAGCTGAATTTTGTCTCGAGTGATGTCCGGAGAAGGGCGATTTCCCGGCGCAGCTTCTGGCGCTCCAGGGCCCGCTCGACGGACGGCAGGAATTTTTTGAAATCCAGGGGCTTGACGATGTAGTCGTAGGCGCCTTTTTTCAAGGCTTCGACGGCGGTTTCGATATCGGCGAAAGCCGTGACGACAATCGGCGTGACCAGGGGGTTGCGTTCCAGGACGGCCCGGATGACGTCGATGCCCGTCTCGCCGTCGAGCTTGTAATCGACGATGGCGACCTCGACCGCGCGCGAATCGACGGCCGCTGTCGCCTCCCGGAGGGAGGCGGCTTCCAGAACTTCGTAGCCTTCCTGTTCAAGATTTCGGCGGATCAATCGCCTCTGCAGAGGGTCGTCTTCGACGATCAGGATTGTGGCTTTACTCATGTCGGACTCCCGAAAGTTGAATGAGGAATGTCGTTCCCCGCCCGGGCTCGCTTTCGACGTCGATCCGTCCTCCGTGAGCTTCGACGATTTTTCGGGCCGCATAGAGGCCGATGCCCATGCCCTGATCCTTGGTGGAGAAAAACGGCTCGAAGATACGGACCGCCTCGTCGGGAGGCATGCCCCGTCCCGTGTCCTCGATTCGGACAAGGATTTCACCGCGGATCATTTCCGCTTTGACCGCGACCTCGCCCGACTCTGTCGCTTCGAAGGCGTTGCGGAAGAGATTCTGCAGGGCCTGGATAAGAAGATCCCTGTCGGCGAACACGCGGATCGGAGATGTCTCGGTATAACGGAACTCCACGCCGGGTTTGGCGCTTCCCGGGGCGACGGAGTCGCGGGCTTCCCGGACGACATCCCGGAGAACAAGGTTTTCGCGATGGGGCCGGAGCGGTTTTAGCGAAGCCGAGAAACGGTCGATAATATCGGAGATCCTTCGAACCTCCTCCCGGCCCAGGGCGACATCGGCCATGACTTCGGGAGGACCTTTCCTGTGAAGAAGTTCGCAGAGCAGGGCCAGGCTGTTCAGGGGGTTCTTGATTTCGTGGGCGACGACCGACGTGAAGGAGGAGATTTCGCGGAACCTCTCCTTCTCCCGTTTTTCCTCCTCTGCCTCCTTGGCCTTGGCCAGATATCTTTTCTGGAGTCCGTAGACGCCGATGAAAAAAACGACTCCGGCCGCGGCCAGGGCGCCGAAGAGAGCCAGCAGATTGCGGTTGGAACGGGCGATCATTTCCTCCCAATCCGAGAGGGAATAGCCGAGATAGAGCCGGAACGACCTGCCGTCGGCCACGGCAACGGGGGCCAGAAAATTGAGAATGCTTCCCGCGGGCGAGGGGATGATCCAGGGCTCCGTCCTGGATGCGTCCCGGCGGGTCAGAGGGAGGTAGCCCTCGTAAACCGACTTCCAGCTCAGGATGTTGTCTTCGCCGTCGAGAAGGGCCAGGTAGTAGATTTGTTCCCGGCCGGCTGAAAGGCCGAGGACGACATCGGGGGCCTGTCCCTCGTCGAGGAGCCGGGCCACACCGGCCGTAAGGATCTCAACTGTGGCCTGGAGCTGCTCGCGCACGAGGTCCCGGGTTTTGGTCTGGACATAACTCCGATTGAGGAATGAGAAAATGAAGAGAAGGACAATCAGCCCCGCGAAGGGAAGGCCGAAAAAAAGAGGGAAATTGAAACGCCTCACATGCCCCGGCCCCGCCGTTTCCCTTTCATCGCCCCCCCGCGCCAGTTCGGAAAGCCCTTCCGGTCGCGAACCCTGAAGATTTCCCCGCCGGCACGGATCTCACGGGCGATCAGGAAGAGTTCGGAATCCCGGGAGTAAAACGAACCGGTGATCCTCACCCGTTCGCCCTGGTGGAAATCCTGGCTGAAAAATCCGGCCGGGCTGACTTCGACGTTATAGACGCGGCCCGTTGTCCTTTCCTCCAGGATGATGACGAGGAAGGGCGGTGCCGATTCGTACCGCGATTCGAAGAGGATCTTCCGGATGGTCCCGTCCACCCGCCGTTCGGTATCGACGTTGTAGAAGTGGGGGGCCGCCTTGGCGGTGGGCGGTTCGGCTTGCCGGACCGGCGCAGCCGCGGTGCAGACCGTCAAGAGGACGGCCATAAGGACGGCTTGGCGTTTCATGTCTTGCCTCCCCAGTTGAAGGTCCAATCGATCCCGGCCGTCAGAAAAAGGCCTTTCCAATTGAACAGGAGGTCGTTGGAACGGTTGTCGACATGGGAAAAACCAACGAAAACGTTCAAGACGGGGAAATTCTTTTCCAGACGGGCGTCCCACTGCTTTCTCGTGTCCCGCCGGAGCGGGCTCAACATTCGTCCGTCCAGATCCATGGCTTCGATCCCCGGAAATTTCTTGGAGGATGAAGTATAGCCGATTTTCAGTTGCATGTTCCAGGGGATCAGAACCGTCGCCAGTCCGGAGATTCCGAAGCCGTTCCAGGAAAAAACGTCGTAGGAGGGATTCTCGACCATGTAGAATTCCTCGATGGAAACAAAAGGATTTTCTCCTGACAGCGTCCACTGCCGGAGGGCCGAGACTCGAAGGCCGAAATGGTCGCCGATGCCCTGAGCGACGAGCCCCGAAAGGGAAGCGATTTGAATCCCCTGGCCCCGGCCGTCGGTTTGGGGGGAAATGAAACCGCTCCGCCAGCCCATGCGTCCGCCGCCGGGGCCTTGCCCGCCACCGGCTGAGGCGAAAGATGTTTGGACCGTCGAGGCTTGGGCCTGAAAGGGGTGGAGAAAATACTTGAAGCCCCACTGGGCTTCGCCCTTGAGCGTTGTCCTCGAATCGAAATACCGGTCGATCGTAACTGCGGCCGTGGAGCTCAGATAGTCGAACAAGGGATCGCGGGTGTTCCTGAATTCGAGGACGGCGTTGACGTTCAGGATGGATTGGGGTGTCAGGTAGGATTTGACCGCTCCCACGGCGGCGAAATGGAAAAAGTTGAAATCGGAAAAATCGGAGCGGTAGAGAACGCCGCCCAGCCTGGCCGAGAGGTAAAATGCGGTTTTTTCGTTGACCGGCCGGAGATAATCGATTCCCGCATTCTGGGCATAGGATCCGATGTTTGTGTTGTTGTTGAGATGGGAATATCGGCCTTCCGTAAAGAAGGAAAAGGGTGCGAAGGATTTATCGAAAGAAAAGGCCAGATTGGAAATCCCGTCTTTTTCGGGAAAGCTTGTCTGGAACAGGTTGTCCGTGTAACTCTGGAAGAAGGAGAGGGTCAGGTTGTCGGCGGCCTGAATCGCCGTCGCGAGGCCGATGAGTGTCGCCGCAACGATCGTGAATTTTTTCATCTTGCCCTCCGCGGGCCGTGAGAAAGGGGTTGAGGCCCCTTTCTCGCGGCGCGGATCCGGTGTCGACGATTCAGCCCCGGCCCTTGCGCAGGCCGTTTCCCTTGGGTCCCGTCCCGTCACAAATTCCGCCGCCGAGACCGTTCTGCCCGTTTCGGAAGGAAGAATTGTTCCATTGTCTGCTACCCTGGAAACCCTTTCTGTTTCCGAACTGGTTTGCGGAACCTTTCATGTGCCGGTTTTGATAACCGGTTCCGTCCTCGGGCCGGTTCCAGTCCGGATCCTGGCAGTTCGGGATGCCGTCATTGTCATGGTCCCGAATGAAGTCGTTGATCCCGTCGCCGTTCTGGTCAATGAACATGTTCCGAACCTGATGCCTGGACTGAGCCTTGGTCTGTTCTCCGGCCTGCGCCCAACCCGCTCCCAGAATCAGGAGAAGTCCGGCGATGGCCGCGATGTGTTTTGCGCTCATGTTGAGCCTCCTTTCATTCTAATCTCGAGACCCAATTTAAAGCAAGTTGCGTGCCAAATCATAAAGTAAATAAAATCAATGCCTTGTGTTTCTTGAAATGTGATAAGGCCGACAAGCTTGTTGATAGGTCGACAAAATTGTCGGAATTTTTATGATTTGCATAAGGATGCCGGCGACTCAACGATGTCCGGCGAGAAAATCGTTGATTTCGGCGCGACCGGGGATGGAGGGCTGGGCGCCCGGACGGGTCACGGACAGGGCGGCTGCGGCGCTTGCAAAGCGTACCGCCTCGTGGAGGGTTTTTCCTTCGACGAGGGCGACGGCCAGCGCGCCGTTGAAGACATCGCCCGCCGCGGTCGTGTCCACCGCCTGAACGGGAAAGGCCGGGAAATGGAACCGCTCCTTTCCGGATGCGGCGAAGACACCGCCGGCGCCCAAGGTTATAAGTACGGCATCCACGCCCCGATCCAGAAGCGCATCCGCCGCCGCATCGGATTCACTCTGAGCGCCGAACCGGATTCCTGATAGGGTCTCCGCTTCCGTCTCGTTCGGCGTCAGCCAGGCGATATTCCGGAGGAGATCGTCTCCGATCCCGGCCGGCGGAACGGGCGCCGGATTGAGCATGACGGGCACGCCGTTTGCGGCGGCAATCTCCGCGGCGCGGACGACGGCGGGGAGGGGGATTTCGAGCTGAACGAGAAGGAGCGAGGACTCTGCGATGATATCCGACGCGCGTTCCATATCGGATGCGGAGATTGCGGCGTTTGCGCCGGAAGCGACGGCGATGGCATTCTCGCCCTTGCCGTCGACCGCGATCAAGGCGACGCCGGAGGGCGAGTTTTCATCCGTTGTCAGGAAATCGGTCCGGATGTTTTCCCGGGCCAGTCCCTTGAGAGCGTTTTTCCCGAAAGCGTCGTCACCGACGCGGCCGATAAAGACGACCTCGCAACCGCCGCCCGCGGCCCGGGCCGCGGCCACAGCCTGGTTCGCGCCCTTGCCTCCGGCCGCCGTCCGGAATTCCGATCCGAGCACGGTTTCGCCCGGCTTTGGGATGTGGGGAACATGGACGATCATGTCCGTATTGGCGCTTCCCGCGACCACGATTCGCGGTCTCCGGATGTTTTTCATTTCGGCTCCGGCATTGATTATAGGTGATTTCGCTTGACGGGGAAACCCGGATTCTGTAAACTTGGAGAACTTCGGGAACGGGGCTGTAGCTCAGCTGGGAGAGCGCTTGACTGGCAGTCAAGAGGTCGTGGGTTCAAGTCCCATCAGCTCCACCACCCCATCTCCCGGGAAGGAGAATCCGAATGAAAAACCCTATCCCCAAAGTCGAGGATCTTCTTCGCGCTCCGGCCTACATCAAGGCCTACAAGGACGTTGATTTCTTAAACCGGGACGACCTGCGCCCCGTGCGGCTGCAGCTCGAACTTCTCAAGCCCGAGTTGCTGCAGAACGAACAGCATATCGTCTCGACGATTGTCGTGTTCGGAAGCGCCCGGTGTTCGGATCTCGAAACCGCCCGGGCGAAATGGGATGCGGAGAAGGAAGATCTGGCCCGCAATCCGGACGACCGCGCCGCCCGCCGCGCCGTGGAACGGGCCGCAAAAAGTCTTGAGCATGCCCAGTATTATGAGGCTGCCCGCGCCTTTTCCCGAATCGCTTCCGAAGCCGGTCAGCTTCCGGAGGGCAAAGGCTTTCGGGAATTCGTGGTGGTGACCGGCGGCGGTCCGGGCATCATGGAAGCCGGAAACCGCGGCGCCTGGGAGGCAGGCGCCAAGAGCATCGGACTCAATATCACCCTGCCGCATGAACAGGCGCCCAATGCCTACATCACCCCTGAGCTGTGCTTCAATTTCCATTATTTCGCCATCCGCAAGATGCACTTTCTCCTGAGGGCGCGGGCCATGGTGGCCTTTCCCGGAGGATTCGGCACCCTGGACGAACTCTTCGAAACGTTGACCCTCATTCAGACGCGCAAGATGCCGGCCATCCCCATCATCCTCTTCAACCGCTGCTTCTGGGAGCGCATCGTGAATTTCCACGCTCTCGTCGATGAGGGCGTCATCGCCTCCGAGGATATCGCCCTGTTTCACTACGCGGAAACACCCGAGGAAGCTTGGGAGATGATCTTCAGCTATTACGAGAGAACGATCCCGGAAGGTCCGCGGATCTGAAAGCTAAGCGGCGGCATCGCGGGAGGCCCGCCGGCCCTCCTTTTCGAGAAGCCGGATGACCCAGATCCAGATGACCAGGATGAGAAGCGCGGACAATCCGCGCAGGGAAGGCGATATCGTCAGAAAATTGAACAGGCCGTGAACAATCGCCGAAAGGGCAACGCCCGCCGCGGCCGGTCCGGCCAGGGGTTTTCCCTTGATCTTGGCCACGCCGACCATGTATCCCCAGATGGAGGCGAAAATCGTGTGGGTCAGGGGAGAAGCAATGGCTCTCCCGACGAGCTCCCAGCCTTTCATAAAGGGAAGATAGCCGATGTTTTCGAAACTGGCGAAGCCGACGGCGATGGCCGAAGCGTAGATGACACCGTCGATTTTTTCGTCGAACGCCCGAAGCCGGAGAATGACCAGGGCGAAGGGAATGAACTTGAACGTTTCCTCCAGAAGACCCACAATGCCCACGGAATAGAGTAAAAGAGTCAGGGGATCGCCCGCTGCAACGACGGCATGGAAACTGCCCGGAATTCCGATCCGGGGCAGGAGACCGTAGGCCAGAAAGCAGAAAAACGCCGCAAGAAAACCCAATCCGAAGGCCTCGAAAAGATGGGCGATGGGCTCCGGCCGCCGCCGGTCCTTGAAGTAAAAATAGCCGATCCAGAAAACGGCCGGACCGATGACGGCGGCCAGGACGATCCAGGGATTCATGGCTGAAGGCATGGGATCGCGATTCTATCTCTTCGCCTCGATGATGAGAAGCCGCCCTTTGCCGGGTTCGAGCGGGATGCCCTCAAGTGTCCCGAACTCGGCCTCTTCCTGAAAACCCTCGATCGCCGGCGAGCGGAAAACGGCCGCGGCCGGGTTGATGCCGAGGCGCTTCCAGTCCACGGTCAGGGGGCAGGTCAGGGGTTCGTCCGCCCAGCCGGCCAAGGCGACGAGCGCCCGGCCCTTTTTCAGATAGACCGTGGCCGGAACGGCCGGGTGGTCCGTCCGGACCGGGCATTGGGGCGACCAGTAGCCGATCATCTCCGAGCCCTGGATTCCGAAGTCGTCCCAGACTTTCCACATCGGCCGCGGATCGCCGGCCCAAGGCAGCCGGCTGGTCATGCCGTAGATCATGCCGCGCCAGGGGTTGCCCCCGTCCTGGAGCATTTCCCCCATGAGGCCGAAGGGAATTCCGGAAAGCTCGACCATCCAGTAATCGGGAGAGGATCCGTAGTCGAAATACTCGCCGAACCAGAGCCGGTCGATAAACGGAAAATGTTCCATGTAGAGGTTGGCGCTCGAGGCGAACCCGTCCCGCTCATTGTATTGATTGGCGGAGTGAAGGTCGATGAGCGATCCGGGGCGGTTTCGGGCCAGGATTTTCCGGGCCCGCTTCATGGTCGTGCGGTCGAAGGCCAGGTCGTCGATATAAAGGCCGTCGATGCCGATGTTTTTGGTCAGCCAGTCGAGCCCTTCGAGGTAGTAGTTGTGCCAACGCGACATGCCGCTGTTGATGACGGCCGCGTCCTTGAGATCGGGAACGAACCAGGCGGCGATATAGTCGCTGCGGAGGTGTTCCTGAAGCCATGAATACCCGCCCCCGGGACCCGGCGAGAAAATCTCATGACCCAGGCTGCGGAGGGCGAAGAGTTCCGGCGCCCGGTTCGAAAGCTCGCGGATGGTGTTGTAGATTTTGACCTTGAATCCCCGTGTGTGGGCCTCGTCGATATAGGCTTTCATCTCTGCGGTTCGCAGGAACGGATAGTTGATGTAGGGATTGACGGCATTGGCGTGATGGACATTGATCGTGTTGGCGCCGGTTTCCGCCACTTCGTCCAGGGTTTTGAAGGCATGGTAATACCGGGTTTTCCATTGGCCTTCGGTGTCCAGAGGTTTGAACGGGGTCAGAAGCAGATTGAAATCGAAATGAAGGGTCTCGCCGGCGTTCAAGGTCCGCCGCCCGGATGAGGCGGCGCAGACGACCGTCGTTGCGCTCGTCTGCCGCACCGCCACCCAGCCTTTGCCCTCGTTCCACCAGGATGGGGGGAGATTGAGAGGTTGGGAGAGATAGAAATTGGTGTTCAGCGGTCGCCGGTAATTCTCGGCCCGGAGCTGAATCTGAACGCCGGCGTTGACGTCGCCGACCCAGAGGGCGTCCTGATTTTTGCTCTGATCCCAGGTCCATGAGAACGTGCGGGGCATGAAGCCGCCCTTGTGACCCAGACCCATCATGTATCGGGCGGCATCACGGGACAGGGGGATTTCGAGGCGGATGTCGTCCACGGTGACTTCGCGGTCGGCCCGGACGGCGACGCGGTAAGAGACCAAACCGTCGAATTCAAGGTGAGCCTCGACCGAGATCTCGAGATCGCCGACCCGGTTCACCGCCTGCCAGACCGCCGCGCCCGGAGGTTTTCCGGTGATGCGGACGCGGCCGGTTTTCCACGGCAGGGGCAGTCCGATCGAATCTCTGACGATGAGTTCAACGGGCGAGGCGATCAGTTCTCTCGCCGTTCGGCCGATGCCGGTGACTTCCGGGGTGAAATAACTTTGGATCTTTTCGGGAAATCCCGTGTCCCCGACGACCAGGCTGCGGCCGAGAATGCGAACCGTCCGGCCGCGGACTTCAACCGGAGTGAAGGGAGGAACAATGCCGTCGTCGAAAGCAATTCGGGAATTCAACCAGCGGAGCCGGGAATGGCGCCAGGGTTCGCTGTCGCCCGCATCGGGAAGGGTTTCGCCGGTGACATGGATTTCCACGGGAATTTCGGTTCGAGGCGCACCCTCCGCGGCGATCGTGACCGTTCCCTCATAGACTCCCGGTGCGGCATCAAGAGGGATGGGAAGACCGCACCAGAGCGCCTGGACGCGGCCCCGGTCCACCCGGACATCTTTCCGGAAATCCCGGCCATCCCAGTTGACGCCTTTCGTATTGAAACAAGTGGCCGATGCGGCCGGAATCACGGCCGCAGACCCGGCCTGACCGGCGGCCGTTTCTCCGCTTTTCGGCCGGAAATCCGAAAATGCGACATCGATGGTTCCGATGTCCCGACGGGCGGCCCAAACGCCCAGTTGGAACGTGTAGTATTCGCCGCGGGCCGCCTCTCCTTGAAAGCGGCCGCCGGGACCCCGGGCCGCCCAGCGCATGGGAATGTCGTCCGTCATGCGGATGGGGAAGCGCCGGTCTTCGGGAAAAACAAGATAGGCCGCCTCGGAATGCGCGGCCAGGATCGCGGCTTTTTCGGCGGACGTGGCGATCGTTTCCATCGGATCGAAACTGTTGAACGCATCCACGGATTGGATTTCAACAGCTTCTGCCCATGGGAAGACGTCATCGCCGATCTCACCGGGCTGTGCCCAGCCGAGGCCGTTTCGGGCCAGCCAGGCGGGATCTGTTCCGGTGCCGGGTTCGAGGTATTTGACTGTAGGGTAATTGACTCGACCCTCGGATTGATAGGGCATGTAATACACGAAGTATTCGGCCTTCGCGGTGGGCGCCTCGAAGACGATGTCGCCGAACTCCCTGTTGACATCGAGGCCGAAGACGTTGGCGATCCGCGATCCGGTGGTGCCCTCGACGACGATGAGGCCTTTGCGTTCGGGATGAGGATCGGGACGGCGCCAGGGAATGCGGACGCGGACGGCGTCGGCTTTTTCCCGGACGCGGACGACCGCCCGATGGTTGCCCAGCCCGGATTCGGGATCCCAGTCGCCCGTTCCGAAAGGAACGTCCCGGATTTTTGCGGGTGCGGCAAAGAGCAGAACGGCGGCGAAAACGGCCGCTCCTCCGGTGAATAAACGCATTTTGCGGGGGACGTGCATTCCCATCGTTCTCCTCCTCAACGCACGGATTTGCGTTCCGGCCGGCCTCGATGGAGACCGGACGGGAATTCAGGCCGGAGGCCGCGGATGATTCAGCTTTCGAGGCGGGCCGTCAGAACGATTTCCGTCCCGGTGAGAGATCGCGAAACCGGACAACCCGCCTTCGCCGCCTGGGCTTTTTCCAGAAAGGTCGTCTCGTCGATTCCGGGGATATCCGCCCGGGTGTCGAGCTCGATTTTGGTGACGGCGGGGCCGCCTCCGACGGTTTCCAGATGAACTTTGGCCGAGGTCCGGATGGTCCGGGGCGCGAACCCCGCTTTGCCCAGGACGGCGCTTAGAAACATCGAAAAACACCCGGCCAGGGCGGCCCCGATCAGCTCTTCGGGATTGGTGCCCGCCTCCTCCTCGAACCGGGATTGATAGGTGTAGGGGCCTTCGAAGGCCCCGCTCCCGAGTTTCAGCTTTCCGCGGCCGTCGCGCAGGCCGCCTTCCCAGACGGCTTCGGCGTTTCGGACGGACACGGCTATTCCTTGACTCGATAATTGTTGATGATGGTCTTCTTCCCCTCCATGTCCTGAATGGTCACCGTCAAAACGCGACTCGCGTCTTCGCTGGTGGCGGTGACACTGAACATCCGGGTTTCTCCAAAAGTCATGGAGGAGACTTCAACGGAGAATCCCTGCCCTTCGAGTTCGGAGACGTAGAAGTCGCGGGCGTCTTCAAGAGCGCCCGTCATTTCAATGGTAAACTGTCCGGCCTGTTCTCCGCTCTCACTCATGGTGAACGTGACGTTCATTTTTCCCGGATAGCGGGGGATCCACTCGGGAATTCTTGAGTCATCGGCCGTTCCGCCGAAATCCATGACCTGGGTTTCTCCTGATTCGTCGCGGAGTTGCACCTGGGCGCCGGACTCATCGCCGCTGAAGGTCAGTTCGCCTTCGTCCGTCTTGAACGACAGCTTGCCCTGTTCGATATCCTTGAAATTGACCGTGACGGTCTCTCCGGTTTCCTTGTTGCGGATGGTCAGGGTGCCCTCTTTTTCGTCGACGCCCTTGAGTTCGAGTTCGGGATTGGCGGCGACGACCATTTTGGCGGCCGCAAGTCCCGGATTTCTTCTGGCCAGTTCGGGATCGAATCCGGCTTCCTTGGCCTTCTTGAACAGGAAGGCGCCGCCGGTGACAAGACCGATGACGAGGACCAAAACGGCGATCAGAGCCACGACTCCGCAGCCGATGGCGATCTTGGCGCCTGAACTCATGCCTTTTTTCGCCGGGGGTGCGGCGACGGGTTGAGCTTCTTGATTCATGTGAAAACCTCCTTTAATGATCCCTATTCTACCCTTGTCGGGATCGACTTTGCAAATCGATTCAGGTCTTCAGATATCGCCAGGACCGGGGTTCGCGTTCCAGGTGAAAGGCGATCAGAGCCCGAAGCGTCCGTCTCAGGTCCTCCCGCCGTCCGGCCGGAAAATCGGGCGGTCGATCGCCCGGAGGATTCTTCAAAATCCAGCCGACGATCTCCGATAGGCCGCCGTCGACGCTTTCCGTGCGGTGCGGCGCGCAGGATCCGCAGAAGACGCCGTCACGCCCGGCCGACAGCCTCCCGGCCCCGATTTGCTTTCGGCAGGCCTTGCACCGGGTCAGATCGGGCAGGAATCCGTTGATCCGCAGAATCCAGGTTTCGAAGTAGAGAGTCAAAAAATCTCCGTCACCGCCGTTTTTCGCGGCGCGGAGGACGGAGAGAAGGAGCCGAAAGAGAAGATTGTCGCCGGCCCGCGACGGAGAAAATTCCTCGACGAGCTCGGCGAAATAACACAGGATGCAGGCGGTCTCCGGGTCTTTTTGAATGTCGAAAAAGGATTCCTGGAGATCGGCGCCGGTCACGGTGACGAGATCCCGGCGCTCTTTCTCGTGGTAGAAGACCTTGACCAGCGACATGGGCTCCAGGCTGCTTCCGAAACGGTTGGCGAATTTTCGGGCGCCCTTGGCCACGCCGCGGAGAACCCCCTTGTCGCGAGTGAAAAAGACGGCCAGTTTGTCCTGTTCGCCGAAGGGGAATGTCCTGAGGATCAGGGATTCGCTCTGTTCGGCGGGCATCGCGGGCGGTTTCCGGATCAGTCGCTGAGGGTGATTCCGTAATCGGCGATCTTTTTCCGGAGGGTTCCCTCCTCGATTTTCAGGGCATGCGCCGTGCGGGACACGTCCCAGCCGTTCCGCAGCAGGTGATTCCGGATGGTGGTCCGCTCGAATTGCTCCGTTGCCGCGGCCAGAGAGCGGTTTCCGGCAAGCTCCGGCCCGGCCTCGGTTTCCCGGGTTTCGACCAGGAGGGCGAGGTGCCCGGCCTGGATGACGTCGTCGGGGACCATGATGACGAAGCGTTCGATGACATTCATGAGTTCGCTGACGTTGCCCGGCCAGGAATAGTTCAGAAACGCGCGTTCGGCTTCGGGGCTCATGGTTTTGGGCCGCTTGCCGTATTCCGCGGAAAAATAATCCAGGAAATATTCGATGAGGAGCGGAATGTCCTCGACCCGATTCCGGAGCGGAGGAATGTTCAGGGGAATGACGTTGAGTTTGAAAAAGAGGTCTTCGCGGAACCGTCCCTTGGCGATGGCCTCCCGGAGATTGCGGCTGGAGGCCGCGATGATGCGGACATCGACCGTGATGGGTTCCGGAGCTCCGGACGGTTCGATTTTTCCGTCCTCAATGGCCTGCACAAGGCGGGACTGGGTCTTGAGACTCATGTCTCCGATTTCGTCCAGAAACAGCGTTCCCCGATCGGCGATCAGGAACTTGCCTTTCTTGTCTTTGGCTCGAGGCCCGCCGTTGTCCTGAAAACAGCCGAAAAGCTCGTTGTCGATCAGGTCGTCGGGGATGGCGGCGCAGTTGATCTCGACGAGCTTCTTGTCCCGGCGGCGGCTTTGCTGGTGGATGAGGTAGACGATGCGTTCCTTTCCGGTTCCGTTTTCTCCGGTGATCAGGACGCGGCCGTTGGACGGCGCGGCGCGCTCGATATCCTGGCGCAGCTTCTGGATGCCCGGGCTGCGGCCGATGAGCGGGAAGCGTCCCCGGACCTTTTCCCGAAGCCGGAGGTTTTCCTCCTCGAGTTTCCGGCGCCGGAGGGCGTTTTGAACGGTGATGACGACCTTCTGGAGGGACAGGGGTTTTTCCAGGAAATCGTAAGCGCCGAGTTTGGCGGCCTTGACCGCGGTTTCGATGGTGCCGTGGCCGGAAATCATGATGACCTGGGGAGCCTCCTCGGACGTCAGGATCTTCTGGAGGACTTCGATGCCGCCGAGAGAGGGCAGCCAGACGTCGAGGAGGACGGCGTCGAAGGATTCACTCCGAAGCATCTCCAACCCGTCTTCGCCGCTCTCCGCGGTTTTGACGAGATACCCCTCGTCTTCCAGAATGCCCTGGAGGGAAGACCGGATGCTGGATTCGTCGTCGATGACAAGGATTTTTTCCTGGCTCATATCGGATTCTTTCATGCCGGGATCCGCAGAATGAATTTGGCGCCGTGCGGCCGGATGTTTTCGACATCGACGGAACCGTTGTGCTCCTGGACGATCTGGTTGACGATGGCCAGGCCGAGTCCCGTGCCCCGTTTCTTTGTCGAGTAATGGGGAAGGAAGAGTTTGAACTTGTCGTCGACGGCGATGCCCGGACCGGAATCGCTGATCGCGATGTTGACCCGGTTTTCCGCGGCGTCGAACGAGGTCACGATGGAAATCCTTCCCTTCTTATTCATGGCGTCGATGGCGTTGTCGAGGATATTGATGACGGCCCGTTTGAGCTGTTCCGGGTCCACGGAGATCGGAGAAGGAATATCGGCGGCGTAGTGAACGTCGAAGTCGATTTCGGAGAAGATGCCCTTGAACAGGGCGATCGTCTGATCCAGAATGGCATGGAGATGAGACGGTTGGGGCTGGATCTTGGGCATGCGGGCGAAGTTCGAAAATTCGTCGACCAGGGACTTGATGGTTCGGGCCTCCTGGATGATGGTCCGGGCGCCCTGAGCGATGACGTCGGGGCGGGCGGTTTCGTCGCGGTTCAGATTGTTGATGATGCGTTCGGCCGAAAGCTGGATCGGGGTCAGGGGGTTCTTGATTTCGTGGGCGACGCGCTGGGCGACTTCCTTCCAGGCGGCGATTTTTTGAGTGTTGATGAGCTGGGTCAGGTCGTCGAGAACGACGATCAATCCTGAGAAATCGTTGGGGCCCTGCCGGAGCGGGGACAGCGACAGGGCCAGATGCGTCACCCGCCCGTTGGAGGAGAATGTGATTTCCCGATGCGGCAAATGGCGCTTGTTTTTCATCCCCCAATCGATGTTTTTCCGGATCTCGGAGAAAGCCGCCGGGCCCAGAATCTCGGCGTAGCCTCGGCCGATGACGTCGGCGTCGGATACGCCCAGCATCTCCCGCGCCGAGGGATTGATGGTGGTGATCGTTCCGCCGCCGTCGAGGGCGATCACGCCTGTGCTGATCTTGTTCAGGATGGTCTCGATGTATTGTTTGCGGCTTTCCAGCTCGTTTGTCTGGCGGGCGATGTTCTGCTGGCTGTCGCGGAGGTCGGATGTCATCTGGTTGAACGATTCGATGAGAAAGCCGATCTCGTCGGATGCAGGATCCTCGATCCGGACGTCGAGGTTGCCCCGCGACACCTCCTTGGTCGCATGGGCCAGTTTCTCGATGGGAACCGTGATGCTCTTGGCCAGTTGAAAGCCGATCCAGCTTGCGGCGAAGATGATGAGCAGGGTGATGAACACCAGGGTCATGAAGTAGAAGGATTTGACCGGGTTTTTCTGGGTTTTGCCCAGCCGGTAGCGCTGGACGTAGGAGTTGATGTTGGAAATTCTCTGGGCATAGTTTTCGGGCAGATATTTGCCCGTGGCCACCAGGACGTTTCCGATGCCGGCGATCTGGAAGGCCGTTCCCCGGCGGATCATTTCTCCGGAGCCCATGGGTTCGATGCTTCTCAGGTCTTCGCCCAATTGGGCGCGCTTGACGATGTTCGTTTTGAGATCCCGGTAATAGCGGAGGGGAAGATTGGGATTGAGGTAGGAAAACAGCTCCTCGTCGTCGAGAAAAATGCTGATTTCATCCAGTTGATATTCCTTGAGTTTTTCCCAGATGAAGTCCCTCAGGGCGGGCCGGTTTTCGGGCTGGATGAGTTTGCGGGAGCGGATGACCCGGGCGAGCTGCTGGGCGTGATGGAGGGTGATCTCCTCGCCGCTTGTGTAGAAGCCCTCGGCCAGACCGCGGGTGTCGTCGAGGATCTTGTCGAGAGGCGTCTGAAACCAATGTTCGATGTTCCGGCTGACGAAGTCCGAGGCGAAGATGAAAAGAAGAACCGTGGGAATGAAGGACAGGGCGATGAAGAACATGACCAGCTTGGTCCGGAAATGGGCGCCCAGAACCCGCCGTTTTCGTTCGAGGTAAAGCTTGGCCATATAGCGGCCGAGAATGACGAAGAGGATCAATCCGAGAAGGATGACGATGATCTGGAGGGAGGACAACAGGATCCGGGTCACGCCCGTCGGGGAAAACTCCTGGGATTCCCGGATGAAGAACTCGATCGTGAAAAACAGGAGGATGAGCAGGACGATGACGGCGCCGACAAGACGGGGTCCCTTTTTCTTGGCCGGGGTCATGGGCGCAGGCTCGGCTTCCCGTTCTTTTCGGGTTCGGGATCGGCCAGGAAATCGCTCATGTTTTCCGGCGTGATGAGAATGTTCTTGACGACGGCTCCCGATCTGCCGAAGCTCCGACCCCGGCGGCCGTTGAGCGTGTAGTCAAAGCCGCCGGCGTTTCCAAGATGGATCAACAGTTCTTTCTCGGCGTGAACCCGGCTGGTTGCCCCCGGCAGGCGGATGCCGTTGACCTCGATCAGGCCGTCGGCATAGACCTGGATCCAGGTTTCCTGGCGGAAAGAGGCTTCGAAAACGAGTCCGCTTTCCTCGTCCGGTTCTTCAATGAGTCCGGCGGCGGGATAATCGGCCGGGGCGGGTTCCGCCGCGGCGGGCGGCGCGGCGAAGATCGCCGGGTCATCCGCCGGCGCGTCTTTTTTCGATTTTAGGGAGAAAAAGAGCAGAAGGGACGCGGCCACCAGAACCAGGCCGGCTCCGATCGAAACTATCAGCCTCTGCCGGCCCGGGACGGGGGAGGATTCCCGATGTTTTTCGGCCTCCTCCTCGTCCTCGATGTCTTTCAAAAGTCCGGATTCGCGGTATTTTTCGAGAACGGCCTGCGGGTCCAGACCGATCGCCTGGGCATAAGTCCGGATGATGCCCCTGACAAAAAACGCACCGGGAATTCTGTCCAGACGATCGTCCTCAAGAGCCTCCAGATAACGGAGGACGATTTTGGTCGAATGGGAGATGTCCTGAAGCAGGATGTTTCGGGATTCCCGTTCTTTACGAAGCTCGCCGCCGACGCCGGTCATATCCTCCAAATTCTAGGACAGATGGTCCGGACTGTCAATCGCCGCCGCAAGATCGTTATTCACGAGCCTCAGTTGTTCGGTATGGCCTCGGAGCCGGGGTTGTGCGCGAGCCGAGGTCGTGCGCGAGTCGAGGTTGCCGTAGCGATAAGGAGCGGACTGCGCAGGCGTAGTGAGCCTACGTCAAGCAGGCCGGGACGAAATCGATGCGGTAAGATCGGCTCGCCAGTAGGGCTGAAATGCCGGAAAAAAGAGAAAATAATGAATCCCGGCATTTCAGCGCACGACCTCGGCTAGACTTTGAGGAAGCGTGAGAGGGAGGTACTGCTCCCCAACAGCCCGATCCCCGCACCGGCGGCAACAAGTCCCGCCGCCTGAGAGGGCATCAGAAAACGCAGGTTCAGAATGTCCTGCAGGGCGCCCACGGACGTCCCGATATAAAGGGGAAAGAGCTTGATCGTCAACAGCAAAAGGGCGAGGGCCAGGAGACTGCCGGAGATGCCCAGAACCAGACCCTCCAGAAGAAAGGGAATCCGGATGAATGTGTTTGTGGCTCCGACAAGGCGCAGAATTTCGATTTCGTTCCGCCGGGCGAAGACATTGAGCTTGATGACGTTGGAGATGATGAAAAATGACGCCAGGACGAGAATCCCGCCGAGGAAAAATCCGATGGCCTGGGCCACGCGTCCGAGCGACTGCATTTTGTCCACGATGTCCTGATTGAATTGGACGTCCTCGACGTCCTTGTGCATGCGGATTTCGTCGACAAAACCCCGGAAACCCCAGGGTTGGGATCTCTCCCCCCGGATCCGGACGTCGAACGAGGGCGGGAAGGGATTCACATCGAGGCTTTCCACGATGTCCCGGAGTTCGGGGAAGGTTTCCCGGAACCGCTCGAGGGCCAGGGCCGCCGGGATGAAGTGAACCTCATCGACCATATCGAAGGTCCGGATCCGGCGTTCGATCTCGTCGATGTCTGATTTTCCGGCATCGGCGCCGATGAAAAACGTCACGGTCATGTTGTCCGCCAGAACCTGGGCCGCCTGGCGGAGGTTATTGGCCACGGACAGAAACACCCCCAGGGTCAGGAACGACAGGCAGATGATGGCCACCGAAAAAAAGTTCCGGGTTCGGAATTGCCAGAGGCTGCCGGCAGTCGCCCGGATGAAATAGCGGATGCGGCGGATCATGGGGATGCCTCTTGGCCGAGAAGCTTTCCTTTCTGGAGAAACAGGATGCGGCTGCCGAAGTGGCGGATGAGTTCGCGGTCATGGCTGCCGATGATGACGGTCGTTCCTTTTCGGTTGATATCCCGGAACAGGCTGACGATTTCGAAGGCCAGACCCGGATCCAGGTTGCCCGTCGGTTCGTCGGCCAGAATGATCCGGGGATTGTTCACCAGGGCCCGGGCGATGGCCACCCGCTGCTGTTCCCCATAGGAGAGATGCTGAGGGAATTCCCACATTTTCTGATGGAGGTTGACGCTGCGCAGGGTGTTGAAAACCATGCGGCGGATCTCCTTGCGGGGCGTTCCGGCGACCTGGAGAGGGATGGACACGTTCTCGAAAACGCTGCGGTGGAAGAGAAGCCGGAAGTCCTGGAACACAATGCCCATTTTCCGCCGCAGGAGATAGATTTTATTGTTGGGGATTTTGAGGATGTTCACGCCGTCGACAACGATCTGGCCTTCGGTCGGCAGCAGTTCGCGGAAAATGATCTTGAGAAGCGTTGTTTTTCCGGAGCCGCTGGGCCCGGCGATGAAGACGAAGTCCCCGCTCTCGATGCGCAGAGTGATGTCGGAAAGAGCCCAGTTGGGCTTTTGATACTGTTTCGAGATATGAAAAAGTTCGATCATCCCGTCAGCGGATGAAAAGCGCCATGAACCATCCGAACACAAGGGCTCCGGCGGCCATGATCGCGAATAGGGTCAGGCCGTAACGGATACGGCTTCGCGTGTCGTTGCGGCGGAGAAGGGCCAGGACGAGAGAGACGAAAAACGCATAGACGATCATCGAAAGGAGGTGGCTTTGGAACAGGATCATGTCTTTTTCCCGGCGGCGATGTCGTAGGCGTCGATGGCGATGAGGTAATTCAGGAGGCCCGCTCCGGCGATGTAGGCCGTGCCGAATTCGAAGGTCGTCTTTTCCAGGGTGCCGCCGCCGATCGAAAACAGACGGGCGAGGAAATAAAAGAGCCCGTTGCCCAGATCGGCGAAAAAGGCCAGAACGGTCAGGGGGTTTTCAGTCTGCAGGCCGTAAACCCGTCCCCCCATCGCCAGCCCCAGGGCCGTCATGGCGGCGACGGCGCCGAAAAAGATCAGCCCACGGGATGTTTTTTTCTGGACGATATGGCCCAGACCCGGGACGAACCAGCCGGCGGCCATCGGAATCATGGCTTTCATTTTCATGGGAAGTCCATCATAAAAGAATCGTCCGTCCAAATCAAGCGTTTCGGGTTTCGCGGCCTTTTTAATTGACAGCGATTTCTCATTAGTCATATATTGAAACGGAAGACAGGAGGTTGAGATGAAACGGTCCGTCCGCATAGCGGCCTTTATCGCGGTTCTGGCCGCGGCCGCAGCCTTATTGATCGCGGAGACGCTCGTCATCAAAGTCCAGACAACGAGTCTCCGGCGCGAGCCCAAGTTCTATGCCGCGTCGGTTGCAACCCTCCGCCAGGGAGAGACGCTGGAGCGGATTTCCGCCGAGGGAGCCTGGATCCAGGCCAGGAACACCGCCGGAGTGACCGGCTGGGTGCATGAAAGCGCCGTCGAAGCCCGGAAATTCAAGCTTGCGGCCATGGATAAGGGCCTCAAAACCCAGGCCACGGCCGGAGAGGTCGCCCTGGCCGGAAAGGGCTTCAACAAGCAGGTCGAAGACAGTTACAAAGCCAGGAACACCGGCGCCGATTATGACGCCGTGGAACGAATGCTGAAAATCGCGGTGTCTCCGGAGGCCGTTCTGGCTTTCCTCAAAAAAGGCCGCCTCGACGTCGAGGGAGGATCCCGATGAGAGACCTGAAGCTGTCGGTTTCGGCGGTCGTTCTCGGGTCTCTCATTTTGTCGGGGTGCTCCGTCATCGACCAGGGATTGGATCTTGCCGGAGACAAAAGCCCGATCTCGTCGGCCGACCGGCAAACCGTCGGCAAAACAACGCAAGCCCTGCGATCGACGTTCGCCGAAATCACGGACGAGGAGGAATACTATATCGGCCGGGCCGTGGCCGCCCTGATTCTGGCGCGTTACCCCGCCTATGAAAACCGCGAACTGACCCAGTATCTGAATCTCCTGGGAACGGCCATCGCCTGGAATTCGGACCGTCCGGAGACTTTCGCCGGCTACCGGTTCCTGGTTCTCGACACGGACGAGGTCAACGCCCTGGCGGCTCCGGGCGGATTCGTTTTTGTTTCCAAGGGTCTTTTGCGGCTTTGCCGCGACGAGGACATGCTGGCCGTCCTCCTGGCCCACGAAATCGGGCACGTCACCGCCCGCCACGGCCTGCAATCCATCAAAAAATCCAGGCTGGTCGATGCCTTCAAGGTCATCGGTTCCGAGGTCGCCCGGCGTTACGGACCGCAGGAATTGGCCCAACTGACCGATGTGTTCGAGGATGTTCTCGGCGATATCGTGGAGAGTCTCGTTGAGCGCGGTTATGACAGAAAGTATGAATATGAAGCCGACGCGCTGGCCGTCCGGTTCGCTTCCGGAACGGGTTACGATCCCCTGGCTCTCCCCGATCTTCTTCAGGCGATTGAAGACCGGTCCGCCGATTCCGAGGGGCGAGGCTGGTACCGGACTCACCCGACACCGAAACAACGCATCGATCGGGCCGGCAAACACATCGCCCCTCTTCCCGAGCCGTCACCGGCCGGGGCCGATGTTCGATCCCAACGTTTTGCCCTGGCCATGAAAAACCTGAAGTAGGCGCCGCGGCGGACCGGGATGAATCGAAAAATCCTGCGGGGCGCCGCCGTCGGTACGGCCGCCGGAATCGTGATCGCCGTTCTGGCCGCTCTCCATGTTTTCGACCATCTCGAGTGGAAATCCTGGGACCTGAGACTCAGGCTCCTGTCGGATGCCGACCGGGCCTCGAAGGATATCGTCGGCATCGAAATCGATCAGTATAGCCTGGATCTTTATGCCGGAGAGCAGGGACTTCCCTGGCCGTGGCCGCGCCAGATGTACGCCGCTCTGGTGGATTTTCTGAGGACCGGCGGCGCCGCGGCCGTCTTTTTCGACCTGATTTTTTCCGAAGGGTCCGGATACGGTGACGAGGATGACGCATCGCTGGCGGCGGCGATGGCCGAGTCGGAGAATGTGTTTCTCCCTCTGTTCATGAGCGGGGGTGAGCCCGCTCCCTATCTCTCGGAAAGAGAGGGGGAACTTCGAGCCCTGGACCTCGGAAGCCGCATCCCGCGCCGAGCCCTCGTTCCGGAAGCGACCGCGGTTGTCCTGCCCATCGAACCCCTGGCCAGGGCCGCGGCCGGCCTGGGAAATGTCCAGTTTCGACCCGACGGCGACGCGATTTATCGAAGAATTCCCCTGGCCGGACGATTCGGGGATATCGTTCTGCCGTCGCTCCCGCTAAGGCTTGCCGATTTTCTGATGGGAGGCGTCGATCTCTCCCGCATCCCGTTGGACCGCTCCGGATGCCTCATCCTGAAATACCACGGGCCTTCGGGGACCTACCGGAAGTATTCCGCGGCTGCCGTCATCAATTCGCAAGCGCTCATGGAAGAGGGGAAACCTCCCCAGATCGATCCCCGGGAATTCGCCGGAAAAACCGTCGTCGTCGGGACGACGGCCGCCGGGCTCTTCGATTTCCGGCCCGGCCCCTTCGGCGCCGTCACGCACGGCATGGATATTCTGGCCACGGCCGCCGACAACCTCGTCCGGGGGGATTTCGTCCGGTTTCCTCCGGCCTGGGTTTCATTCATGACCATCATCGCATTCGCCCTCGTCGCCGGCATTGGAACGTCGCTCATTGTCAAGATCGTCTGGGCCGGGTTGTTTTTCCCCGTCGCCCTGGCTCTTCCCGGACTGGCGGCTGCGGCGGCCTTCCGTTCGGGCTGGTGGATGGAGGCGGCGGCGCCGTCCGCCGCCGTCATCATCGCTTTCCTGTCGGCCGCGCTCCTCAACTACGGCATCGAGGGACGGCAGAGGCGGTTCATTAAAAGCGCTTTCCGTTATTACCTCAGTCCCGATGTCATCGACAGGGTCATTCGCGACCCGTCTCTCCTCGCTCTCGGTGGAGAGAGACGGGAGATCACCGCCTTCTTTTCCGACGTGGCCGGGTTCACGTCGATCGCCGAAAAGCTGTCGCCGGACGAACTCGTCGCCCTGCTGAATGCCTATTTGTCGGAGATGACGGACATCATTCTGGCCGAGGGCGGCACTCTGGACAAGTACGAAGGCGACGCCATCATCGCCTTCTGGAACGCCCCTCTCGACCAGCCCGACCATGCTCTCCGGGCCTGCCGGGCCGCCGGGGAATGCCAGAGGCGCCTGGCGGAGATCCGTCCGGAATTCAAGGCGCGGTTCGGATGCGATGTCGCCATGCGTATTGGACTGAATTCCGGCCCCGCCGTCGTGGGCAACATGGGATCCCGGAACAGGTTCGACTATACGGCCATGGGCGACACCATGAACCTGGCTTCGCGGCTGGAGGGCGTCTGTAAACATTACGGTGTGCCCATCCTCGCCGGGGAAGAAACCGTCCGTCCGGCCGGCGCCGGCTATCTCTTCCGGGAAATCGATCAAATCCGGGTGATCGGGAAAAGCGTTCCCGTCCGGATCTTCGAGCCGCTGGGAGAACCGGGGCGGCTTTCACCGGACACGGCCGCGCGCTCGGCAGCTTATGCCGCCGCCCTGGCGGACTACCGGGCGCGCCGTTTCGAGTCCGCCCTGGAGGGCTTTCTGGGTTTGGAGGGCGATCCCGCGGCGGCGGTCTTCGCCGCGCGTTGCCGCGCGTTGCTGAATGATCCGCCGTCCGGAGATTGGGACGGGGTCTTCGTCCTGAAGGAGAAATGACGCATGTCCATAGGGATCGAATTCTGGGGAGTCCGGGGGACGTTCCCGTCGCCGGGACAAGACAAGATCCGCTACGGCGGACACACGCTCTGCGCGTCCCGGCGCCTGTCTTCGGAGGCCGTTGCGATCATCGACGCCGGAACCGGAATCCGGCCCCTCGGGGATCGATTGATGAGGGAAACCTCCGGGAAGGATCTCCGGGTTTTTCTGTTCTTGACCCATTTCCATCTCGATCACATCATCGGGTTCCCTTTCTTCGCTCCGCTCTATTCCTCCCGGACCGAACTCACGGTCCTGGCGGCAACCGATCCTGAGGAAACGCGGGAGATCCTGGCCGGTCTGATGAAAGGGCGGGCATTCCCCCTGGATCTCGATGAGACACCCTGCCGCAAGACATTCCGGAAGTTCGAAGAGGGCCTCGAGATCGCCGATGTCCGATTCTCGTCCTGCCCCCTGCGCCATCCTCAGGGAAGCACGGCGTTCCGCCTCGATGCGGGCGGCGCGAGTGTGGTTATGGCGATGGACACCGAACACCCGGACACGGGCGTGGACGAAGTTCTGGCGATCTTGGCCCGAGGTGCCGATCACCTTGTCTATGATGCGACGTATACCCCTGAAGAATACAACAAGGGAAAAAAAGGGTGGGGACATTCCACCTGGCTTGAAGGAACGCGGCTGGCCCGGGCGGCCGGCGTCGGGCATCTGGTGCTGTCCCACTGGAATCCGGATCATTCCGACGAGCAAGTGGAGGCTCTTCTCGAATCCGCGCGGCGGGAGTTCCCCCGGACATTGGCTGCCGCGGAAGGCATGAGGCTGTAGCGCCGCCCTTATTTTTTTAAGGAGCGATATCGCCTTGAAAAAGCTTGTTTACCTCTTCCGGAAAACCGCCGATTGAGCGCGGCGGGGCGACAGGCGCCGGATTGAAAAAGAGCCGGGATTGGGCTATAGTGATGGCGGCTGAAAACGCAAGGTACCCCTGTAGCTCAGTATGGATAGAGCAATGGATTCCTAATCCATGTGTCCCCGGTTCGAGTCCGGGCAGGGGTGCCATCCCGCGCCCGGAAGCCGGATGCCCGGTGCGGAAGCGGCCGTCTTGGTTTTCGTCCCCGGTTGTGCTAACCTGAGGGACTCGCGGAGCGAGGAGTCAACGATGAAACGTACGGAAAGACATCAGCTCAAGGAAGACGGGTTCGTTGCCGGACTGAACCGTCTTTACCTGTTTGCCCGGGAATGGAAAAAGGAAATGCTGACCGCCCTGGGCGTCGTCCTGATTCTGGTCGCCGCCTATGCTCTTCTGGTCGTCGTTCAGGCGCAACAGGCGAAAAAACAGAGCCGGATCCTGGGAGAGATCATCCGCGTGACGGAAGCGGAAGAACTCGATGAAGCCGGGCTCGAGAAGCTCAAAGAGCTTTCCGGCCGCGGCCGCTATGCCCGGGTCGGATATCTCCACCTGGCCGGATATTGGCTGGAAAGAGGAGACCTGGATCAGGCGGAATCCTATGCGGCCCTCGTTTCCGGGACACGCCGGGATCTTGTCTCCGCTCAAGCCCGGCTTCTTCAGGCCCGGATCCATGTTCTCCGCGGCGAATACGAACCGGCCATGGAGATTTACCGCAGACTCGAACGGGAGAGGCCGCGCGGTTTTCCTCTGGATGCCGTGCTTTATGAATATGCCGAAACCCTGGAAAAAAACGGCGAAAAGAGCTTGGCCGACGATCTCTACCGGAGACTTGCCGAGGAATACGGGCAGACGTTTTTCGGATACGAGGCGATGCTCAAGCTCAATCGACCGGATTTTCGCTGAGAACCAGCAATTTATTGAGGAGGATGTTATGGCTTTCTTGATCAACGAGGAATGCATCAACTGCGGCGCCTGCGAACCCGAATGCCCGAACCAAGCCATCAGTGCGGGCGACGAACGGTACGTCATCGACCCCGACAAGTGCACGGAATGCGTGGGCCATTTCGATGAGCCGCAGTGCGCCTCGGTTTGCCCGGTGGATGCCTGTATCAAGGATCCCGATCGGGTCGAAACCAAGGACGAGCTGATGGCCAAGTTCCAGAAGCTCAAAGGCTGACCGGTCGCCAACCCCTCATCCGATTTTAAATAGGAGTGAGCCCCTCACTCCTATTTTTTTTGGCCGGAAGACCATGGACACCAAGCCTTTCATCGCCCGCCGCGGACTCAATATCCTGTTGTTCATTCTGACGGTTCTATCGACTTATGCAGTCGGCCTGACATGGAGCGTGAGTTTCTTTCATGCCCAAAACATGGCGCTCGATTCCGGGCCCACGGACATCCGGTCTCTTATAGACGGTTCCGTCCTTGTTCTCAGCGCGATTTATGTCGTGGTTCTCCTGGGGATCCTGGTCGGTCATGAACTCGGCCATTATCTTGCCTGCCGCCGCTACGGCATCGAGGCCACCTGGCCCTATTTCATCCCCGCGCCGACGCTTGTCGGCACCCTGGGCGCCTTCATCAAAATCCGCTCGCCCATCACGCGCAAACGCCAACTCTTCGATATCGGGGCGGCCGGACCGATTGTCGGCTTTTCTCTGGCCTTGCCGGCTCTGTTTGTGGGGCTGGCTCTGTCGAAAGTCGTTCCCGCCCTCCCCCGGGAGGAAGCCATCGTCTTCGGGGAATCCCTGATCCTCAAGTTTGTCGCCGGGCTTGTCCTGGGCCCGATTCCTCCCGCGCACGATGTCGTTCTTCATCCCATCGGCTTCGCCGGTTGGGTGGGGATGCTGGTCACGGCCTTCAATCTCTTCCCTTTGGGTCAATTGGACGGAGGCCATATCGCCTATGCGGCCTTCGGCGGAAAGTCCCTTCGGGCAGCCAGGGTCTTCCCCGCGGTCCTGTTCGTCATGGGGGTTTTTTTCTGGCTCGGCTGGTTTGTCTGGATTCTGGTCATCTTCATGCTGGGTCTCAAGCACCCCCGGATTCTCGATGAGGATATCCCTTTGACCCCGGGCCGGCGGCTGACGGCGTTTCTCCTCATTCTGGTTTTTCTTGTGACATTCGTTCCCGATCCGATCAAGGGATTCAGCGGTCTTTCTCTTTTGAGGCAAACCGGTCTGTTCTAGGCCGAAAAATATTCACAGTTCGTGTGAAAATCGTTGTGGAAAAGGGGCTTTTTCCAGGCAAAAAATCAAGGCAGTCATGAAGATATGACGGAATGCACAAAAAAACGACACTTCCTTTCCGGGCCCGGGTCATTCCTGATATAATACCGGAAAGATTCATGAACACCGATGAATTCAGAAATGTCGAGACGGCGCTCGCCCGCATGAAGCGCCGGTTTCGCAATAAAGAGATCACCAAACAGGAGTTCATCGAAAGCCTCAAAAAGCTGCGGGTCCGGGACGATCAGGGCCGGTTCTGGATGATCGGCGTTCAGACCGGCAAATGGTACGTCTTCGACGGCCGCAAGTGGACGCCGTCCCATCCCCCTTCCGCCGGTGAAGGGAAAGCCATCTGCATTCATTGCGGTTTGGAGAATGATCTGGACGTCGAAGCCTGTGAGAGGTGCGGCGGTTTGGTCGACGGCGCGGACGACGAGGATCGGATCGATTCCTTTTCGGATACCGACGGACTTCTTGAAAACTTGGGCCGCGTCACAGGCGAAGGCGACTTCGCCGAGGAGGAGAGCGTCCGCGTTCTGAAATCCGTCCATCCGATATCTTTGGCCCTTGTCGCCGGGACGGCCGGGGCTTTTTTCGGGCTAATGGCCGGAGTTCTGGCCGGCTCGACGACGTTTTTCCCGGCCCTGTCGAGCGCCCTCCCGGAATTCCTGAAGGACATTCAGGGCAAGCTCCTGGGCGGCATCCTCTTCGCCGCCGCCGGCGGCATCGCCGGATTTGCGGCCTCCGGAGTCTTGGGATGGATCGCGGCCGGAATCCTGAACGGCATTCTGTCCCTGTCCGGAGGGATCAAATTCCGGACGGGCAAGATGCCGGAGGAATAGCCCGGGCCAGGGCGAAGGCAGCCTGCCCGAGAGACAAAGATTCGTCATTGGGGGAATAGCGGACCGGCCGCAGGACGCGAAACCCGTTCCGTTCGAGAAGAGTTTCCGTCCGTTCGAGGAGCACCCGATTCAGGAAGACCCCACCGACAAGAACCACAATCTCCACCCCGCGCTCCTTCCGGGCCGTCTCTGCGATGCGAACGATCAAGCGGGCCAGGGATTCGTGAAATTTCGCGGCGATCCAGGCTGCCGAGACGCCGCGGCCGAGATCCTCGAGGATGCGGCGAATCATCGGTCGGAAGGAGGCGGTGAGGGGCCGTTCGCGGCGCCGGATGGCGACCGGATATCGACCCCGGGTCTGACCTGAAACCGCGGCTTCCAGGCGCATGGCCGCTTCGGCCTCGTACTCCAGCGTCATCGGGGCAAGACCGCAGAGAAAGGAAACGGCGTCGAACAGGCGCCCGCAGCTCGATGTCTTCAGGTCCGGCCGCCCGCTGGCCATCAGGGCCGCAACTGCCTCTATTTTGGCCCGTCCCACGCCCCTTAGTGCCTCTCGGGGAAATGCGTCGCCGTAGGCCCTCTGGAGGTAGGAGGCGGCCATCCGCCAGGGCTGCCGGGCGGCCAGGTCCCCTCCGGGCAGGGGGACGTCTTCGAGATGAGCGTATCGTTCATAGGCGGTGTAGTCGGCCAGCAGGAATTCGCCGCCCCAGGCTTCTCCGCCCGGGCCGTAACCGTAACCGTCGAAGGCGACCCCCAGAACTTGGCCCCGGGGTTGGATGCCGTGTTCGAGCAGCGGTGCCAGGACATGGGCGAAGTGATGTTGAACCTGAAGGTGGGGGAGGCCCAGGGATTGGGCGTAACGCGTCGTTCGAAAGTCCGGATGGAGGTCGCTGACCACAATGTCGGGAGCCGCTCCGAACAGCGCCTTCAGGTGGTCGACGGTTTCCTCGAAATAGCGGAAATTTCTGTAGTCGTCGAGATCTCCGAGAAACTGGCTGGTGACGACCGAGCCGTCCTTATAGAGAGAGACGGCCACCTTCAATTCGCCGCCCAGGGCGAGGATGGTCTTCCGCGATTTCAGGAATTCGGGAACGGCCTGAGGGGAAGGGACATATCCCCGGGCCCGGCGGACGAACAGCGTCCCGCGCCGGGAGGCCTTGAGCACGGAGTCGTCGGCGCGCATGGCGATCGGCCGGTTGTGGCTGAGGACGGCGTCGCATAAATCGGCCAGGCCCTCCTTTTCTTCCGTCATGATCGGGGCGTCCTTGGGGTTGGAGCTTGTGGCCACGACAAGCCCTGTCTTTTCGAGAAGGAGGGCGTGAAGGGGCGTGTAGGGGAGCATGATGCCGACTTCACGGAGATGCGGCGCGATCAGCGGGAGAGTCCCGCGGCTTTGGAGAAGGACGATGGGCCGGCGCGCCGAGAGAAGCAGGGCTTGTTCCTCGGGGCCGATGCGGGCCGCCCGGGCGGCCGTTTCGAGATCCGGGGCCATGAGCGCCAGGGGTTTTCTTTTCCGCTGCTTGATGTCCCGGATGCGGCGCACGGCGGTCCGGTCGAAGGCCGAGGCCATGAGATGAAAGCCCCCGATGCCCTTGACGGCCAGAACGCGGCCTTTCCGGATGAGTTCGGCCGCGGCCTCGAGGCCTCCCGGAATGCGGCGGCCGCTTCGCGCGTCTTTCAGGGTCAGATGCGGCCCGCAGGCCGGGCAGGCGATGGGCTGGGCATGATATCTCCTGTCGCGAGGATCGCCGTATTCCCGGGCACAGTCCGGGCACATTTCAAACCGGGCCATGGTCGTTCCCGGTCTGTCATAAGGAAGGGATCGGACGATGGTATAGCGCGGCCCGCAGTCCGTGCAGTTGGTGAAGGCGTAGCCGAAGCGCCGCTCGGCCGGATCGCGGATTTCCTCCAGACAGGCGGCGCAGGTCGCGATATCGGGGGAAATGAAAACGACGCCGGCGCCTGGTTTCGATTTGAGGATGCGGAAATGGCGGTATCCGCGGAAGGCGGCGGGTGCATGGGACAGCGTTTCGATCTTCGAAAGGGGAGGCTGGTTTTTTTCCAGAGAGGCGAGGAAATCCGGGACGGCCCGGGGATTCAGGGATTCGACATGGATCTCGACGCCGTCTCCCGTGTTTTTCACCCAACCCTTGAGGCCGCTGGCTTCCGCTTCTCTGAAGACAAAAGGCCGGAACCCGACGCCCTGAATGACCCCGGAGACCCGGATTCTCTCCGCCCGGCCGTCTTTCATGCCGTCGCTCCCCCGGCGCCCCGGCAGCGCGCCGCCTCGAGGCTGAACAGGCAGCCACAATAATTCTGACGATAGATCCCCTTTTCCCGGCTCAGGGCGACGCTGTGATGGAAGCCGTTTTTTTTCTTGAAGTCGGCCTCCAGGAACGTGAGGCCGTGGCGGGCGGCGAACATGCGGCCGATCCTGTTGATGACGGCGGCCTTTTTCCAGGGGCTGAGCGACATGACGGTTGTAAAAACGGGGATCCCGAGATCGGAGGCTTTTTGCGCGGTCTTTTGGATCCTCACGGCGTAACAGACGTCGCAGCGCCGGCCTTTCTCCGGCTCGTTTCGGAAAGCCCGGGTCAGATCGAACCATCGTGCGGCGTCCGGGGGCTCGACGAAAATGGGGACGCCCAGGATCCGGGCGGCCTTTTCCGTCTCACGGAGCCTCAGATCGTGTTCGTCTTCGGGATGGATGTTGGGGTTGTAGAAGTACAGGCAGGCGGCGTATTCTCCGGCCAGGATCCCGGCGACATAGAGGGCGTCCGGAGCGCAGCAGGCATGGAGCAGAATGCGCGGCCTTTCCATGCCGCCATTGTAGCCGCCGATCCTCATCCCGTCCAGCCCGGCTCCGAAACTGTGCGTGAAAACTCTATCCGACCATTCCGGCTTCGTCGCAGCCTGCTCGACGTAGCTCAAGCAGCAGATGCGGCCGGATCGGCTCGCCCGGAGGGTCAAAATGCTAGCGGAGTTTGTCGATTTTTTGCTGAAGTTCCCTGATGGCGTTGTGGACGCTGTCGAGCTGGAAATAGATGACACCGAGGTCCTTGAAGGCTGGACGGGTTTTGTCGGCCGCCCGGCCCAGGCTCTCGAACAGGGGCTTGGTGCGGCGGCGCAGATCGATGATATTTTTCTGGATGCGGTCGCGTTCTTTTTCGAGCTCCTTGATATTTGCGGCGAATCCGCCGGCCGTTTTTTCGGCCTCGTCCTGAATGACGCGGATCTCGCCGAGGATGGTCTTCAGGCGGAGCGACTCTTCCGATTCCCCGGGATCTCCGGATTCCTTTTTGGCCGCGGCGGCCGTTGCCCGAATTTTTTCCTCGAGTTCCCGGATGGCGGTCTTCCGCTCTTCGATCAGGCCGCCGGCGCGGGTGCGTTCCGCTTCGGCCTCTTTCGTCAGGGATTCGATGCGGGAACACGTCTCTTGCCAGGTGCTCTGGAGAAGGCTCTTTTCTGCGTCGTAAGCTTTGAGTTGCTCCCGGATGTCGGCCGTTCCCTCGATGGGCAGGCCTTCGGCCCAGATTTTTTTCCCCAGGTCCTTGCGCAGATCCGCGCAGGCGTGTTTTTCTCTTTTAATCTTGAGAGACAGGCGGAAGCGGATCATTTTTCTCCGGGCCCGGGAGAGAAAGGCGCTCAAACGCCGTCGCAGGTCCTTGTCGCGAAGGAAGATGAAGATGAGGAGAAGAAGAATGATGCTGAGAAGCAGATAAAACGCCCAGAAGGGCAGCCCCTCCTTGGAAATGCTGTCTTCGATCATCCGGGCGGAGGGGGCGGTGAGGACGGGTGTTGCGAACATGGGGATTTCAGGTTAGCTCCGGGGGTCCCGTTTTGTCAAACCCTTTTTTTTCCGGTTTTCGTCCCGGTCTTCGTCTCCCCGGCGCGGTGGAAAAGCCTCATCGGTCGCGGCGTAGGACAAGAGGTAGAACATGGCCGGGATGTTCTCGTTGACAATGGGGATGATGTCGGCTTCGGCGTTGAAAAATCCGCCGCCGAGGATGTCGACGGGAGGAAGTTCGAAGGTGAAGGACGGGACGCCGCGCGTCCCGAACGTCCAGTCCGTCGTGTCCCCGTTGGTGAGATACAGCGATGCCGACGCCCGCCCGTAGTCGTAAACGCGTCCGTTGACGGGCGCCATCAGCGCGGACATGTCGGCTGCCATCCGCTCCATTTCGAGGTCGCGCTCGGTCGGCAGATCGGCGAACCCCCAGGGATAGAGAATGATCCGGGAGTAGCTGTGGTAGGAAACGACGGCCCGGAAATCGTGCCGGAGGAACAAATCCCGGACGGCGGACGTTTCCGGTTCCGAGAAGGCCGATGTTCCGCGATAGACGTCTGAGGCGGGCGAGGGGCTGGAGCCGCGGTTGTCGAGTCCCCATTGGAAGCCGAAGTTCCTGTTCAAATCCACACCGAAACTTCCGTCGCCGTTGGCCCGTCTGTTCTTCCGCCAGTAGCGGTAGACGCGGATGGAGTATTCAAGTCCGTCCGGGTTGACGAGCGGGACGATCCAGGCATCGACCCGGTCGAGCAGGCGGCGGATATCCGGATCGCTGTTGTAATTTTCCAGGAGATGAGCGGCGAAGAGAAGGGGGACTTCGACCGAAATCCATTCCCGGGCATGATGGCAGCCCAGAAAAAGAACCGCGGGTTTGGCCCGGTTGTCTTGAATGCCGGTTCCGATTCGCAGAGCGGAGATCCGGCGCTTTTCAAGGCTTTCGCCGATGACATGAAGGCGCGCCAGGTTGGGGTGGGCGGCGGCCAAGTCCTTGAGACGGGCCTCCGTTTCGGCATAGGAATGGAAGGCGCCGTTCAGACCTCCGGCAACGGCGATGCGGCCGCCGCGGGCTTCGGGGAAGCGGTGGGTCTCCAGGGAAAACGGGATGTTTTCCCCGATGAGAGCCGCGATAGCTGCGGGTCCGGCCACGGCGAAGATTCGCCCCTCATGTTCCATGAGGGGGTCGAGGCCGAGTCCCGCGAGACGGGCGCGCATTCCGGCCGCCGGTTCGACGGCGACGATTTCCATCGCCCGGTGGTCCGGCGGGGCCGGCGAGGGGATGAGCTGGAGGCAGAGAATCAAAAGGACGGCGGTCCGCAAAATCGGCAAAACCGGTCTTCGGCCCGTTCTCATCGTCCGTCTCCCCACTCATATCCCAGAGACAGGGCGCCCCGGGCCACGGAGAGGGAATGGCCGGAGCCTCGTTCGCGGCCGATGGAAAAGGCGAAGGCGGCCCGAAAAGGACCGGATTCGAGCCCTGACCCAAGAGTCAGATGACCATAAGTCGAGCGAGGCTCCCTCATCGGTTGCGGATCGAGAAACGCCCCGGCCCGCAGAGGGATGAAGACGGACCGGCCGAAAATCCGCTGGGAGATCCGGTATTCTCCGCCGAGCCGCACCGTCATCGTGTTGCGGAACGATCTTTCAAGACTCTCTCCGAACGACCGGATGCGGTAGGCGGACCAGCCGGCGACGGCGATTTCTGCGGCCAGCCTGAAGACTGAGGACGGGGTGAAGGCGGCCCCCGCGCCGGCCCGCCACGGCCGGCGGATTTTGTCCTCGGCGTCGGCGGCGATGCGGATGTCCGTGCGTCCGAGCGGCGCTTCGTAACGCAGGAGGCTGCGGTTTCGGGCGTTCAAAGTCGAGGGGGGACTGGCGACGAGAGCCAGGGTGAGAGACCGGGTTGCGTCGTATGTCATTCCCGCCGTCATCGAAAAACCCTCGAACCGCCGGTTTCTTTCGTCCGTGATCCGAACATTCGAATAGATCCACTGTTCCTCGAACTCCCTCTCCAGGGTTCCTTGGGCGACATGCAGGGTCAGGCCGGCGCCGATCGAGGGCCCCAGGCGCCGGGCCAGGCCGAAGGTCCCGATCCGCAAAAAGCCGCTCTGGCGGTCTTTCAGGTTGTACAGGGGACGCCCCTCGAATTGGTAGCTGTAATCGACAGGCGGGCGGTCATAGCACTCGCCGCTATGAACGGAGAACCCGGCCGTCCATCCGCCGGCCCGGAAAGAAAAACCTGCAAAATCCAGGCTGTTCCGGGCGGCGACGGGGTTCTCATAGGTGTCCAGGACTCCGGTGTTCACCAGTCCGTAGCGGAACAGAGCGGCCGATGTCCTCGACCCGCTCACCGCGGTCGAAAAGCGGGGAAGCCGGGTGAGAAGAGCCGGATTGGCGACGAGGCAGGTTGTATCGAAGGCCAGGGCCGTCGCCGTGCCGCCCATGCCGAGCGCGGCGGCGCTCAAAGCTCCCGGGGCGTTCCACGTTCCGAGCGGCGCTTCCTCTTCATACTGACCGACGATGAGCTGTCCGAAAACCGGGCTTCCGAGCGCCATGCCCCAGATCAGGAGAAAAATGAGGATTCTCAGCGTGTTTGTCATGGGCGGTCGCATTTTATCATCGGCGGGTTTATTTTCCAATGAAAACCATGTATGCTATCTTGAAACTTTGAAGGAGTCGACACAATGCGCGCGGATGGACGAAAGATCAGGATCGCCGGTTCGGGCATCAGCGTTCCGGAAAAAATCCTGACCAATGCCGACCTTGAGAGAATGGTCGAGACCTCGGACGAATGGATCGTCACCCGGACCGGAATCCGGGAGCGGCGGATCGCCCGCGACGATCAGGCCACGTCGGACCTCGGAATCGAAGCGGCCCGGGCGGCGCTGGCCGATGCCAAGTTGACCATCACGGATATGGATATCATTCTGACGGCGACGAATACGCCGGATACCATTTTCCCTTCGACGGCCTGTTGGATTCAGAAAGGCCTGGGCGGTCCGCCCGTCCCGGCATTCGATGTTTCCGCCGGATGCACCGGTTTTCTGTATGGACTGATCCTGGCCGAGAGCCTGATCCTGAGCGGCGCGGCCCGCCGCATCCTTCTTCTGGCTCCGGAAATGCTGACCCGGGTGACGAACTGGGAGGACCGCAACACCTGCGTTCTCTTCGGCGACGCCGCCGGCGCCGTCGTCCTCGAGGAGAGCGAGGATGAGTCCGGCATGCTGTCTTATTTCTGGGGCGCGGACGGCAATCTGGCTGACCTGTTGTCTCATCCCGCCGGCGGAAGCCGCCTGCCGGCCTCGGCTCAAACCGTGGCCGACAGAAAGCACTTTCTCCATATGAAGGGAAACGAGGTCTTCAAGCATGCGGTGAAACGGATGGGAGAGGCCGCTCTGGAGGCCCTGAAAAAGGCCGGTTTAAGCAGAGAGGACGTGGACTATCTCATCCCCCACCAGGCCAATATCCGAATCATCGAGGCCACCGGGGACAGGCTGAAACTGCCCCGGGAGAAGGTCTTCGTCAATATCCACAAATACGGCAACTGCTCCGTCGCCACCATCCCTCTGGGCGTTCACGAGCTTTACACCGAGGGCAAACTCCACAAGGGCAGCATCCTCGTCCTGGACGCCTTCGGCGCGGGATTCACCTGGGCGGCCATCGTCTACAGGTGGTGAGGCCTCCGGCCCGGCCTCGCGGCTATTCGGCCGCGAGTTCCTTGAAGATCTTGACGAGTTCGTCTTTTTTCAAGACGCCGACGTGGCGGTGGCGGATGCGGCCGGTCTTGTCGACCACGATGGTCGCCGGGATGTAGGGACCCGGCTTGTAGAGCTCGGTCATCTGCGGCGTGGTGAAGGTCACGGGATAGTTGATTTCGGCCATCTTCACCCAATCGGCGAGCTTGGCCTGTGACAGCCGGTCGACGGAGACTCCGAGAATCACGAGGCCCTCGGCGGAATATTCCTTATAGGCCGCGATGAAGTCCGGAATTTCCTCCCGGCAGGGCGGGCACCAGGTCGCCCAGAAGTTGATGAACAGGACCTTGCCCTTGTAATCCGAAAGGGTATGAGTCAGTCCCTTGAGATCCTTCAGTGAGAAATCCGGGGCGGCTTCCGCCCGGACATCAAGCGGCGTCAAACCGGCGGCAAGGGCCAAGACGGCGATGGCGGCGAGAGTTCGGCTGATCGACATGATCCACTCCTTCACAGGGTCGGTTTCTAATACACACCATTATTATAGGGTATCTAGGATCAAAAATGCAAGCGGGAAGCCGAATGGTGTTTATGTCGCGCCGCAGTTTTTGAGGAGCTTGTTCCACTTGCGGTCGACTTCATCCTGCATGGCCTGCAGCTCGGTCTCGCCGAGATGGCGGAAACGCCCTTGGAGGCGGATGTAGTCGATGATCGGTTTCTTGTCTTTCAGCTTGAGGTTGAGCGTCCAGTTTTCTCCGTCCGTGATCTCGTAGAGGGGAAAAAGCCCGTTCTGGACGGCCATCCGGGCCAGCTTGACGCTGTCTTCCGGGCGGCTCTTCCAGCCCGTCGGGCAGGGGGCGAAAACGTGGAAGAAACGGGTGCCCTTGATGTCCCGGGCCTTGATCATTTTTTTGTAGAAGTCCTCGGGATGGGAGACGCTGGCCGTGGCGATATAGGGAATCCTGTGAGCGGCCATAATGGCGACGATGTCTTTTTTCGGCCGTGTCTTGAAATGCTTGACCGGGGTCGTCGTCGTCCAGGCGCCGTAAGGCGTCGCCGAACTCCGCTGGATTCCGGTGTTCATGTAGGCTTCGTTGTCGTAGCAGACGTAAATGACGTCGTCGTTTCTCTCGGCCGTTCCGGACAGGGCCTGAAGTCCGATGTCAAAGGTTCCGCCGTCGCCGGCCCAGGCCACGACCGTCACGTCGGTTTCGCCGACCATGTCCAGGCCGGCCTTGACGCCGGATGCGGTCGAGGCCGCGGTTTCGAAGGCACAGTGATAAATGGGAACATCCAGAGAAGAGTGGGGGTAAGCCCCGTCGATGACCGCCCAGCAGCAGGCCGGAATGCAGAGCACGGTCTTTTGTCCGAGGGCCTTGAGCATATAGCGCATGGCCAGAGTGGCGCCGCAGCCCTGGCAGGCCAGGTGGCCGCAGCTCATGAGTTCGTCCTGGGGGAGGGTCAGTTTCATGGTCTTCGTCTTGGTCATTTCTTCACTCCAATCCAGACGATGTCGTCTTCGGGCCGTTTGTGGGAGAGCGTGTGGGCGGCGATTTCACGGAAAGAGTCCAGGGTGATATCCCGGCCGCCGAGGCCGGCGACGAAGCCGAAAACGGGCGGGTGGACATCCCCGCTGTAAAGGGCCGACTTGACTTCCTGATGGAAAATGCCGTGGCAGCCGTAGGACATGTTCCTGTCGACGACGGCCACTTTGGCCGCCTTTCCGGCGATTTCGCGGATCCGCTCGAAGGGGAAGGGGCGAAAAACCTTGACCCGGATGTTTCCGGCCTTGATGCCCTCTTTTCTCAGTTCGTCGACGGCGACGCGGGCCGTGTAACCGGCCGTTCCGGATGTCACAAAAACGAGATCGGCGCCGGCGCACTTGTAGTCCTCGACAAGTCCCATCCAGCGGCCGAATTTCTTTTCCCAGGCGGCTCCTGTTTCCTCGATGAGGGCGGGCGCCATTTCCATATCCTTCTGCAGTTTATAGCGAAGCTCGAAATAATGTTCCGATGATGTCAGGCCGCCGAAGGCGCGGGGTTCGGAAGGAGTCAGGCGGATTTGGGGTTTGAACGGCGGGAGATAGGCGTCGATCTCCTTCTGCTCGGGGATATCGACGACTTCATAGGTGTGGGACAAGGCGAAGGCGTCAAGAAGAATCATGCTGGGAATGAGAAGTTGTTCGGAAACCTTGAAGGCCTGGATGACCGTGTCCAGAACCTCCTGGTTGCTCGAGCAATAGTATTGCATCCATCCGGTATCCCGCTGGGACAGGCTGTCGTTCTGATCGGTCCAGATGCTCCAGCCCGGAGCCATGGACCGGTTGATGTTGCCCATGACGACGGGGTGGCGTCCTCCGGACGCCCAGTGAAGCAGCTCGTGCATCAGGGCCAGGCCCTGGGCGGAGGTGGCCGTGAACGTCCGGGCGCCGGCGGCCGACGCCGCGATGCAGGCGGCCATGGCCGAATGTTCGGACTCGACCTTGATGAACTTGGCGTCCAGGCGCTTGTCGGCGCACATTTCGGAGAGCAGCTCGACGACCTGGGTCTGAGGGGTGATGGGATAGGCGGCGATGACCTGGGATCGGGCCAGAAGCGCCCCGTAGGACAGGGCGTGGTTCCCCATGATGACCTTTCTCATTTCTCCTCCTCGACCATGACGATGCACTTGGCCGGGCATTCCTCGGCGCAGATCCCGCAGCCCTTGCAGAAGTCGTAATCGATCACGGGAAATTCGTCCTCGATGAGGATGGCCGGTTCGGGACAGAATTTCCAGCAGATGCCGCACTGCAGGCAGTTTTCGCGCTCGACGACGGGACGGATGTTCCGCCAGGCGCCGGTCTTGTTGAAGGATTGGGAGCCGACGGAGACGACGAGGGGGGCCATGTCCTTTTCCGACTTGAATACGACCCGCTGCGCGGATTTTCGATTTTCGAATTTCATGGCGTCAGGCCTCCTGTCCCGCCTGTTCGTAGGCCTCCCGGGCGGCCTTCACGTTGTCCTCCGGCTTGATGGGGATGCCTTCCTGGATGGCTTGGACGAGGGATTCGAGTTGGGTCAGGCCGAGAAAGCGGATGACGGCGCCGATGATGGCCGTGTTGACAATGGGGGCGGCCAGGCTGCCCAGTTTGTTCCGGACGGCGATTTCGGTGGCGTTGATGGTTCGAACCTTGAATTTTTCGGGGAACTTGAAGTCCGAGGGTTTGCGGTCGCTGTTGACGATGATCGTCCCGCCGTCCCGGAGGCCCTCGGTGACGTCGACGGCGTCGACAAGGGTCGGGTCGACGACGACGACATGGCCGGGCGCGTAGATCCGGCTTTTGTCGTAGATCGGCGTGGTGTCGATGCGGATGAAGGCGACGACGGGAGAACCCCGCCGTTCCACACCGAACTCGGGGTAGGCCTGGACGTAGTTGCCCTCGGCGGCGATGGCGTCGGCCAGGATTTTCGAGGCGACGACGGTGCCCTGACCGCCGCGGCCGTGGAAACGGATTTCGGTCATGCTCGGCTCCTTTTGGGAAGAGTAAGGGGACAGTTTAGGCCCGTGTCCCTCATGTGTCAAGGCGACGGTCGCTATCGGGCGAAGAAATCCCGGACGCCGCGGATGACGGTGTCCTGATCCTCCGGCGACAGATCGTTGTAAAAGGGAAGGCGGATCAGTCTGCAGCTCACGGACTCCGCCACCGGACATTGATTTTCGCGGCCGCCGAACGTCCGGCCCATCGGGGAAAGATGCAGGGGCAGGTAATGAAAAACGGCCAGAATGCCCCGCGTTTTGAGAAAGGCCAAAAGCGCATCGCGGACCTTTTCCGTTTCGCAGAGAAGATAAAACAGATGATAATTGCTCCGGCAATGGCCGGGAATGACGGGAAGTTTCACCGAACCCGCCGACTCCAGGGGGACGAGAGCCTCCCGGTAGATTTCATAAATCCGGCGGCGGCGGTCCATGGCGATATCCAGGTTTTCGAGCTGAGCCAGGAGAAAGGCCGCCTGAAGATCGGACGGCAGGAAGGACGATCCGATGTCCACCCAGGTGTACTTGTCGACCTCGCCCCGGAAGAATTTGCTCCGGTCCGTCCCTTTTTCCCGGAGAATTTCGGCCCTTTCGATGAAGGCCGGATCGTTGATGAACAGGGCGCCGCCTTCGCCGCAGGAGACGTTCTTTGTTTCGTGGAAACTCAGGGCGCCGAGCGGGCCCAGGGTTCCCAGGGGCCGGTCGCGATAACGGGCCTCGATGGCCTGGGCGGCGTCCTCGACGACGGCGGCGCCGCAGCGCCGGGCGATGTGTTCGACGGCGTCCATTTCGCAGGCCGTGCCGCCGTAATGGACGGGAACGATGACCCGGGTCTTCGGCCCGGCGGCGGCGTCGACACAGGCTTCGTCCATGTTCAGAGTGTCAGGACGGATATCGACGAAGACGGGTTTCGCTCCTCTGAGGACGAAGGCGTTGGCCGTCGAGACGAAGGTGAATGCCGGCAGGATGACCTCGTCGCCGGGTCCGATCCGGCAGAGAAGGGCGGCCATCTCCAGGGCGGCCGTGCCCGACGCCGTCAGCAGAACCCTGGAGACGCCGTAGCGCTGTTCCAGAAACTCCCGGCATCTCCGGGTGAAAACGCCGTCGCCCGAAATGTGCCCCGCCTCGACGGCCTGTTGCATATAGAGAAGCTCGTTTCCGAAGAGATGGGGGCGGTTGAAGGGAATTTTGATCACGGCTCGACCCAGACGTGGTAAAACAGATTCTGGGAGACGATCCGGAATCCGGCGGCCTGGTAGGTCCTCAGGGCGGCGATGTTGTGGCCCTGGGTGACCACATTGAGGCGGCCGGCGCCCCGGGTCTTCACCCGGGCTTCGGCCGCCCGGATCAGCATTCCGCCGACTCCGCGTCCCCGGGACTCGCCGGCGACGCCCAGAAGGTCGATGTGGGGCGCCCCGTCCTTCGTTCTCAGCGTTATGAAGCCCTCGGCCCGGCCGTCTTTTGTCGCGACCATGAAATCGGAGACGAATCCGCCTTCAAGAGAGTTCCGGAGCCATGTCCGGTATAGCCGAGTCGCGCCCGCCATGCCGAAACGGGGATCGAAACGAAAACGGCTGGTCTGCGATACGGCTTCCGTGATGTCTTCCAAGACGGGATGATGGGCCTCCTCGGGCGGGACGACGGACCATCCCGGCTCTTCCGGAGGAGCTTCGGGAGACGGACGTTTGCTCAGCACGGTTTTGATGTCGACAAGCAGAAAATCCGGCCGCGCGCAAAACGCGGTGACTTCGGGCGACACGAACGGCATTTGGAGATACAGACAGGCGAGCTTCATGTTCTCCGCACTGCGCAGGGCGGAGGCGATCGCGCCCGGGTTCAGCCGGTCCGGCGGGAAGTCGACCCGGCCGATGGGAATGCCGAAAAACCGCGAATCCCAATCCAAAAGGCGGACTTCGGTCATGAGGGGTTTTCGTCTCCGCCGGCGTTCAGAGATGTCTCCACGATGTAGAGAGGGCGATGTTTGACCTGCTCGAAGACTTTTCCGACATAAATGCCGACGACGCCCAGCACGAAGATGATAAGTCCCGAGAGAAACCAGATGGAGACGATGACGCTCGACCATCCGGCGACGCTCTGCCGGATGACGGCCGCTCGCACGGCCAGGGCCAGGGCCCAGACAAAGGACAGGAGCGAAATCGAGAATCCCAGCTTGACGACCAGGCGGAGCGGCTTTTCCGAAAAGGAAATGACGACGCCCAAGGCCAGGCGGATGAGTTTGCCCACCGTGTAGGAGGACCGGCGGTTGCTGCTCGTTCCGTGCTCGACATCGACAACGGCCGATCGGAACCCCACCCAGCGGATCATGGCCGGAAAATAGCGCAGGGTTTCCCGCATCGAGAGCACGGCACGGATCGCTTTTTGGGAGTAAATCCCGAAGTTGGCGATCGAGGCGTCCTGGCGCGTTTCGGTCAGATAGCCGAAAAGGGCATAGAAGACCCGGGAAGCCAGTCTCCGATGGATGCGGTCGTTGCGGATCGTCCGCCGGGCCTGGACGACATCGAAACCTTCGAGGGCTTTGGCGTAAAGAAGAGGAATGGCCTCAGGGCGGTCCTGAAGATCGCAGTCCATGATGACGATCCGATCGCCCGCGGCCCGTTCGAGGCCGGCCGTGATGGCCGCGTGCTGGCCGAAATTCCGGCTGAGCTTGACGCCCTTCACTTTCGGATCCTTCCGGCAGATCTCTTCGATGGCCGTCCAGGAGGCGTCCGGACCTCCGTCCTCGACAAGGATGATTTCAAAGTCCTTCGACAAGGGCTCGAGAACGACCTTCAATCGTTTGTGGAGAGAAGGCAGGCAGGCTTCAGCCCCGAAAACGGGGACGACAACGGAAAGATTCGGCTTGTTCATGAACGATCCGTGCTTCATTTTGCCTCAGACCCCCTTTCCTTTTCAAGTCCACTGAAGGGTCGGATCGGATGTTCCGGGGGGGTTTTCCAGGCGTTGATCACACAGTGATCGTAAGGAACTCTGAGGGCGTCGTGACTGATAAAAAGCTCCCAAACGGGAAAATGAGTCCGGATCAGGTTGACGTATCCTTCCTGGGTTCGGACGTTGCGCCCCCTGTCCCTGGATATCAGATATCCGGCCACGGGGTGCTGCCGGGCCAGGATGACCGGGTCGAAAGAAACGAACATCCCGTGAGGTTTCAACGCCGTCTTCGCCGTTTGAATCAGAAGCCCGGCCGTCGGCGTGTCGAGGTGGTGCAGGACACCGTCGGCCAATACAATATCGTAGCTTTCCGGGTCCTGAAGACGATAGTCTTCGATCGAAGCGACGACGAACTCCGCCCGGCGGCCGTGCCGCCTTCGTGCGGCTGCGATATACCGCGGATTGGGGTCGAATCCGGCATATTCGACTTCCGGAAGGAAATCCAGGATATCTGCGGTCCCGCAACCGATATCAAGAATTCTGGCGCCGCGATGGGGGCGGATGAACTGGTCCACACGGTATTGCTCGGAACTCCGCGTCAGGATGATTCTCTTGAACAAACCATAGATCCTATGGTCGGCCAGCATGAATCCACGGAGTCCTTTTTTCAATTCCATGTCGCTTCCTGCTATTCTACAATATTCGCGCAACAAAGCGCATCGGTGTCGAACGGATATCCCGACCGACCTCGGTTGAGGAGACTCTATGACGAATCGTGTGGTTTGACAGGAAGGGACCGCGTAGTGTAATTATCGTTAAGAACAAAGGCTTCGGATGCGGAAACTCGCTGATTTCGGACTTGGGCATTTTGTCGGGATCCTTCTCGCCGCCGTCGTGGGTTTCATCCTCATGATGAGCCGCTTCGGTGTGTCTCCGGCCGACACCGGCTTGTTCCTTCTCGGTCTTTTCGTGGGTGTTTATGTTCCCGGGACCGTCCTATGTGCCCTGGCAAAGCTCGAAACGGGCCGCCTGGAGAGATTCACGTTGGCCCTCATCTTCGGAATGACGGCGAGCACCTTTATTTACAGGATCGCCGGAATCGTGGGCGCAGAGTGGATATTCTGGATCTGGCTTGTTCTTGCCGGTCTTGTCTGGATCGCCCGGATCGTCGCCGCACCGCCGTCCCTGTCTGCTTTTCGTTTCCGGATCACTCCCGTCGGCCTCGGCTGTGTCGTTCTGGCCGCCGGCCTGACGGCTCTTCTGGTCACGGACAATTACCGCAATGCGATGACGCTCCCCGACGGTTCCCAGCGCCTTCACATGCGGTATTACGATGGATTCACCCGGAGCGCACTTGTGCGGGAGCTCTCCCATTCCATCCCTCCCCAGATGCCGTTCGCCGCCGGCATGCCCATCAGTTACCACTATGATATGAACCTCTTCGTTTCGGCTTTCTACAAGCATCTTGCCCTGAGCGTTCCGGATCTGATCCACCGTTTCACTCTCACCTTTTTTTTCGCCGTCTTTTTTCTGGCATTTTTCATCTTTGCGAGACGATGGAGCGGTTCCGGAGGCATCGCGCTTCTTGGACTGGCATTGGTTCTCTTCGGAAGCGGCGGGCTGGGTTGGGCTCTCGCCCTAAATTCGGGCTACGGGGGGCTTTGGGGCATGCCGTTTTTTTCTTTTTACTATCTTGACCTTGCGGCCATAAACCCGTTGCTTCCCGCCTTGGCGATTTTATTTGCGGGTTTGTTCGCTCTCCTGAAATATTTCGAAACACGATCGGTTTCCTGGGTTGCGGCGGCGGCGTTCCTCCTGGCCGTTGTCACGGGATACAAAATGCCCTTCGCCCTGCCTGTTCTCGGGGCATTGGCCGGAACGGCCGTTTTTTATCTTGCGAAACGGAAGGACCCGCTTCCCCTGCGGGCCTTTCTCGCCGTGTCCGCCGCGACGACGCCGTTTTTGGCCACGGCTTATCTTTTCAATATCGGGGGGATTCCGTTCACCTACAGGATTGTGTTCAGCAACTGGATCATCTTTTCTCTGCTGGACATCAAAAGCATGTCCTTAGCGTGGGCTTGGAGCGACTTTGTCAAGTTCACGGCTTTGAATCCGAAAACGGTGATCCTGGCCCTGGCGGCGATCGTCGTTTTTTTCCTGGGAGCCTTCGGCGTTTCACTGGCCTCCCTGCCCTCGCTGGTTGCGCGGACACTGGCTTCCCGGCGGGAGGACCGAATGTCGGCGGTTATCGGGTTTCTGGTCGCCGCAAGCTGCGTCGTCTTTTTCTTTGCCAATCCCTTCCTGGGTGAAAGATCCCGGAATTGGATCTTTATGGACCTGTTCAAGCTCGCCTCGCTGCTGGTGCTGCTTTACGCGGCCGTCTGGTTGGGCCGGAATTTCCGGAAAAAACCCGGATGGTTCGCCGTGTCGGGAGCGCTCCTTTTTCTGCTGAGCGTTCCCAATACCGCACAGTTCGTCCATGTGAAATCCAAATACCCATCAACCATGATCGTGGAGGCCCCCTTCCTCGAGGCTGCAGCCTATCTCAACGAACAATCGGATCCGAAAGACGTCGTCCTTCACAGCGTGAGCGTGCTGTTCGTCTGCTATTTCTCCGACCGCAGGGTCGTTCTGGACAACTCCCCCCACTCCTACCTCGATTTCCACCTGCTCCCGGAACACCAGGAAGCCCGGCGCGCCGATATCGCCCGGTTCTTCGCGGCCCCGTCCGAGGCCGGGGACGTTCTCGACAAGTACGGCGTCGGATATGTCTGGGTGAAAAGACGGGTCGATACGTCGATCTGGTCCGAACGCCTGCCGGAGAGCCTCGCGGTATGGACAAGGGGCAGCGATCCGGGGGCCGGCAAAGACGTGCCGTCGCACACTTTGGACCTCGCTTTCTCCAATTTCCGTTACGCCCTCTACAAGGTCATCCGGACGGTCTGAGACATCCTCCTCCAAATTGACGCCCGGGGAAATGCGGTGGTATAGTTCAATCCCCGCTGTTTGGATTCATCGAAGAGGAGGTCGGATCGTGACAACCGTCAAGTTCAGAATTTTGATCCCGGCATTGCTTCTGGCGCTGGCTGCCGGGCCAAGCCCGGCCCCCGCGGCCGGCGATGTCCTGGCCGTCAAGGCCGAGCGGATTTACTCGGCCGTGGGAGAACCTGTCGATAACGGCGTCATCCTCATCGAAAACGGAAAAATCAAGGCCGTCGGCAAAGACCTGGACATCCCCGCCGGAGCGCGCCTTCTCCGGGCCAAAGTCGTCATCCCCGGCCTCATCGACATCCACACTCATCTCGGCGTCTACAGCCTCCCGAGGGTCGATGAAAACTCCGACGGCAACGAAATGACCAACCCCGTGACCCCCCAGGTCCGGGCCCTGGATTCCTTCAACTTCGACGATCCCGCGATCGCCGTCGGCCGGGCGGCCGGCGTCACGACCATCGTTTCACGGCCGGGCAGCGCCAACGTCATCGGCGGGACGAGTGTCGCGGTCAAGCTCAAAAACGCCTCCCCGGACAAAATGGTTCTCGTCGAAGACTGCGACCTCAAGATGGCCCTTGAGGGCAACCCCATCGGCGTCTACGGCGCGAAAAAACAGATGCCGGTCACGATGATGGGGGTTTATCACCTGGCCCGCAAAGCCTTCCTCGAGGCCCAAGATTATCAGAAAAGCTGGGAAACCCATGAAAAGGACAAGGCGGCGGGTAAGAATCCGGTTCCGCCCAAGCGCGACCTCGGAAAAGACAACCTCGTCAAGGCGCTGCGCCGGGAGATCCCGGTCCACATCCACTGCGCCACGGCCTCCGAGGTTGTGACCTCCATCCGGCTGGCCGACGAGTTCAATCTGCGGCTGAGTCTCGGCCACTGCTACTGGGCCTACCTGATCGTGGACGATCTCCGGGACCGCCGGGACGTCCATTTCAATGTCGGGCCGCCGATGTTCTTCACCTACTTCGACAACCACGTCGAGCTCCGGAACGGACCGGCCATTCTGGCCGAGGCCGGGCTCAAGGTTTCGCTCCAGACCGACGCTCTCGGCGGCGGCCAGCAGAACCTCCGCCACCTGGCCGCGCTCTGCGTCCGCTACGGGATGACGGAGGACGACGCCCTCAAGGCAATCACCATCCGGGAGGCCGAAGCCGTCGGGCTCGAGGACCGGATCGGAAGCATCGAACCCGGCAAGGACGCCGATCTCGTTTTTCTCGACGGCGAACCCTTCGAGTTTCTGACGGGAGTCGAGAAGGTCCTCATCGACGGCCGCGTCGAGTTCGAAAGACCGGAGGAAGAGCCGGCGCCTCTCCGGATCGAGGCCGGATCGGCGACGGGCGCGCTGGAAATTCCGGATGCCGTCGGCGCGGGGAGCGCTTACGCGATCAAGGCCGGCACCCTGCTGACCATGGCCGGCGCGCCGGTTGCGAACGGCGTCGTCCTGGTCAAGGACGGCAAGATCGAGAAGGCCGGCGCCGGACTCGCCGTTCCCGAAGGATACGCCGTCATCGACGCCGGCGGGTTCACCGTCATGCCCGGACTCATCTCGCCCCGCTCGTCGCTCGGCATCACGACGAACTGGCGGAACCAGAGCTCCCTCAACGAAAGCTCGAGCCCCATAACCCCCGAGATGGACGTTCGTCACGCCGTCGAGCCCCAGGCGCCTCTCTTTGCCTATGCACGCCAATTGGGCATCACCTCGGTCCTGGTGACTCCGGGAAATCTCAATGTCATCGGCGGGCGTGGCGCGACCCTCAAAACCGCCGGCGATGTCGTCGACCGGATGATCATCAAGGATCAGGCGGCCATGGTTTTCGGTTTTGGCGTCTCGGCCAAGCGAAAGGAGCAGTCTCCCATGACCCGGATGGGCTTGGCCGCCCTACTCCGGGACAACCTGGTCAAGGCCCGCGAATACGGCGCCGCCCGGGAGAGGTATGAGAAAGACAAGAAGGGGACGGAGCCCGCGCGCGATCTGGCCATGGAGGCTCTTTTGCCCGTTCTTCGCGGCGACATGCCGGTCGTCGTCCACGCCGAGCGCGAAGACGACATCCGGACGGCCCTGCGCATCGCCGACGAGTTCGATCTCCGGATCATCCTCGACGGGGCGACGGACGCCTACAAGCTGGCCGGGGAACTGGCCCGGCGCGGCATCCCGGTCATTCTGGCCGATCCGTTCCGGGGCGCCGGAAACATCGAAGACCGCGGCTTCGACCCGGCCGCGGCGGCCGTTCTGGCCGAGGCCGGTGTGCGTCTGGCCTTCCGGGCCGCGGAGGGATCGCGCTGGACTCCGGCGGCCGGCGAGGCGGGAGGCGATCTCCTCGAGATCGCGGCCTTCGCCGTGAAAAACGGACTGGACGAAGAGGCCGCTCTCAGAGCCGTGACCGTCGATGCCGCCGCGATCGCCGGGATCTCCGGCCGGACGGGAAGCCTCGAGGCCGGAAAGGATGCCGACATCCTCATTCTCCGGGGCCATCCGTTCCGGACGAAATCCGTGCCCGAAGCCGTCTTCATCGACGGGAAACTCGTCCATCGCCGGGCGGAAAGGGAGAGAGGCCATGTCGCGGGTTCAAAGTAAGATGACGGCGGCGGCCGTTTTCGCCGCCGTTCTGCTTATCACGGTTCCCGCGGCGGCCGGAGAGACGACGGCCGTTCGCGGCGCAAAGGTCGTGACCGGGACGGGGGAGATTGTCGAGGGCGGTATCGTGCTTGTCCGGGACGGCCTCATCGTTGCCGTCGGAAAGGATGTCGCCGTTCCGGAGGAGGCGAAAATCGTCGATGTTCCGGGCGGTTGGATTTTTCCCGGATTCATCGATGCCCTGACCGATCTGGGCGCGGCCGACCGGCCGTCCCGGGGCGGAGATTCCGATGAGGCGACGGATCCGATCACGCCCCAACTCCGGATCGTCGATGCCGTCGATCCCGGAAGCGAATTTATCGCCCGCGCCCGGACATCCGGCCTGACGGCGGCCCTGGCCGCCCCGGCCCTGGGGAATCTCCTCTCCGGACAAAGCGCGCTCATCCGGCTCTCGGGCGATGATGTCGCGGACATGATCGTCCGGTTCCCGGTCGCGGTTCACGGCAGTCTGGGTGAGCCGCCTAAAATGAGATATGGAACGAAGGGCCGGTCTCCCCAGACCCGGATGGGTTCGGCGGCCCTCCTGAGGCAGACGCTGTGGGACGTCCGGAATCGCATCGCCCTCCTCGAAGACCATGACAGGAAACGTGCCGGATTCCGCGTACCTCCCGCCGCGGATTCCCGTTTGGATGTTCTCATCCCTATTGTCAAGGGAGAGAGTCCTCTTGTCCTCAACGCCAACAGGATGGACGACATCCTTACGGCGCTTCGGATCGCCGAAGAATTCGGACTGAAACTCATTATCAGCGGAGGGGCCGAGGCTCATAGGGTCAAGGAACGGCTGGCCGCCTCCGGGATTTCCGTTCTTCTCAGGCCGGCCGATGCCGCCGGACCGACCGAAGAGACGGCCCGTGCGGAATACGGATCCGCCGCGGTCCTTTTCGAGGCCGGCGTCCGATTCGCCTTTCAGACGGGCTCTGCGGGTCTTTCGGGCGATCTTCTTTCGCATGTCCGATCCGCCGTCGCCCACGGCCTCCCCTGGGAGGAAGCGCTCCGGGCCGTCACCGTCAGCCCGGCCGGGATCTTCGGCGCCGTTGACCGGATCGGCAGCCTGGAAGCGGGAAAATTTGCGGACATGGCGATTTTCGACGGCAATCCCTTCCGGGAGCCGGCCCGGGCGGTCGTCGTCATGATCGGCGGAAAAACCGTCTTCGACCGGAGATAGAGGCCCGGCGCTATCTTCGAACAATAGATAGATATCATCAAGGAGGAAAAGTCATGTTGAGCATATTCTTGAAGAGATTCTCGATCCCGGCGATTTCAATTGTTGTGTTTTCAGCTTTGTTGAATGTCGGATTCGCGCATGTTTCCGTCGGCGACGACATTCCCGCCGAGCGGCGCGAGGGGACGTATCTTTACCGGTTCGCCATGCTCCAGGCGGGTCCGGGGAGCATGCTGGAGCTCATGAATTCGCTTAAGAAGATCGGGGACTCGATGACGGAAGAGGGCGAGGAGCGCCCGATCATCGTTCAACATCACCAGGGCGATCACTGGGACCTCCTGGTTATCTATCCGCTGGACGGCCATGCCCCCTTCCGGGTGACGGAGGCCAACGGCCGGAGAGCCGAAGCCGTGCTGGCTGAAATCCGGCCTCTTCTTTTATGGCACGAGGACCTCTTCGTCATGGGACCCGAAGTCGATGTGCTGCGCGGGTTTCTCGAGGGCAAGGGGCTTGTTCACTTCGAGATGATGCAGTCGCTTCCCGGAAAGTTCGAGAATCTGGTCGAGGAGCGTCGCATGGAAAACACCTACAACCGCCTCAGGGGCAGGGGACAGACGCTCATTTTCACTCACGCGGCCGGAGCGGCCTGGGATGTTGTGACCCTGGGGGCCTACAAAGACTGGTATGAATACGCCGACAGCGCCAAGATCCCCCGCGAAGTCAGCGACAAGGCCGCCCGCGATGCGGGTTTCCCAAGCGCCGCGGGCGTCGGCCTGTACATGCGGACACTGATTTCAACTCACCGGGACACTCTGGGCCCGGTCATTTATTGACCGGCCGGGAGACAGACCGGACCGTCAGAGAGAGAGGGTATTCAGGAATCCCGGCGGGCGGCGGGCCCGGACGGCCTGTTCGAAAGCGTAGGCAAACTAGATCAGGATCGGCTCGCTCCAGGCCCGGCCGAAGAAAGACAGGTTGACCGGCAGACCGAACACGAACCCGGCTGTTCCCACCGCAGCCGCGGCGCCTCGGCGTTCGAGACCGAACAGGATAGAGGTCTCCAGAACATGCCCCGTTTCGACTTGTCCTGTCCTGTTGTAGATGGGGATAACGCCGCGGAGGCTGTGGAGAGCCCAATCGGTGATGATCACATGGGGGCCATTTTGTGGTATAAAGAAGCCATGAAGATCATCGATGCGCCGGTGCCTTTGGACGACTTCAAGCTCATGGCCCAAGGCCTGTTCGGGAATCTTGTCAAAGCCGTGGTTGACGTGGAAAAGAAGATCATGGCCGTCGACGGAGAGCTTCATGCCGACGAGGAGGCGCTTCTCCTCGGGTCCGGCTCCCGCCAGGAGGATAAATGCCCGACCGCATTGAATATGATTCGGTCATCAACATCAGGCCTTCGCAGGGGAACAGATCGCGAGGCGTCGATAATCCGGAGACCCGGGAAGCGATCCTGAGTATTGTCGAGGAGCTGGTGAAATGACGGCTGTTGCCCACCCCTCTCTGGCGGCCGGCCGGTGGCAGGCGTTCTCACTCATGGAACAGTTGGCCAACGTCGGCAGCGAGGTCGAACGGGCCCTCAATTGGAGGGAAAAGGGCAATCTTGAGTACAGCCGCCTGGCCTTGGAACGGGCGCTGGAGTTGCTGGGACTGACCATCGGCGATCCGCGCCACAAGTCGCGGCTGAAGGAAATGACCCGTTTGAGAGAAGTTCTTCTGGACTATTTCATGGGGGATAACGAGTTCCGCTCGACGGAGAGATCGTGGCGCGGCTATTTTTACGGCTTTGCCTATGCCGCGGCGGCGCAAAAGACCCGGCCTGCAGTCGAAGGATAACTGCCCGGGGCGATTTCCCAGTTATGTCCGATCCGACCTGACGGCCCTTCAGCGATTCTGATCCGCTTTGCCCCGGCGACTTCCGGGAACCCCGCCTTTCGTTCCAGCTCCGCCAAGCGTGGAGGATTATCTTTTAAGGGTCCTTAATAGCGGTCGAGCCAACTGTCATCTAGAGCGCGGGAGCCAGGCCCGGATCTGCCGGGCGACGCGGCCGGCGGCCGGGGGGCTGAGGTTGGCCATGACGACGATCGTGATGCCGCTCTCGGGCATCCATTCGAGGGCGGCGTTCAGGCCCGGCGCTCCGCCGGCGATGCCCATCCCGCCCTGGCGCGCCTCGCCGGCCTCCCCGAACAGCCCGTTTTCGAGCGCGATCGTGTAATTCAGGAGGTCGCGGGCCGTGGCATAGCCGCCTCCGGCCGAGCTTCCCCGTCCCGGCAGCGTGTCGAGGTTCGTTTTCCAGGAAGAGCCGTCACGGACATAGCCGACCGCCCGGTTGGGAACGTCGGCGTCCCGGGCGGGCCAGCCGGAATCCGTCATGCCGGCCGGCGCATAGATCTTGTCCCGGATCCAGGTGTAATAATCGATGCCCGTGACCTTTTCGATGATCAGGCCGAGCACGATGTAACCGCCGTTCGAATAGAGATTGCCGGAGCCCGGTTCGAAGGCCAGGGGATTGTCGGCGAAGAGGGGGAGGTAGTCGGCCAGGGTCAGGATTTTGGATCGGTCGGCCGCCTGGTATCGCTCGCCGAAAAAGTCGCCGATCCCGGACGTCATGGCGATGAGCTGGCGGACCGTGACCTTGGCCGCCGCGTCCTGGTTGGGATAGTCCGGCAAAAACGCGCCGATGGTGTCGTCGAGGGACAGCTTGTTTTCCGCGGCCAGCATTCGGACGGCCAGGCTGGTGAAGGACTTGTTGATCGATCCCACGTTGAACCGCGTGTCCGTCCGGTTCGGGATTTTTTTCTCCCGGTCGGCCCAGCCGAAGGCCTCCTCGAAAAAGGGCTCGCCGTTCCGGGCGATGAGGACGACACCCGAAAATTCCCCGGCCTCGGTCAGTGAACGGAGATGATTCCGGACCGCCGCCGCGAGTTCGGCATCGTCCGCCTTGGGATCGGGCGGCGGAGCCATGCCCTCGCGGGCGGCCAGGGCCTCGATGCGGATACCCAGGAGGCCGTGGGGCTCCAAGGCCTCGAACTCGAAATCGAGTTGCAGAAGGCGGCCGCCCCGGTCCTCGGCGGTCACGCTCAGGGCGTTCGTCCCGGATGCGAGGATCTCCAGGGGTTCGAGCGAACCGAGCTGCCCGCGCATTTTCCGATAGCGGTCCAGGCGGATCTTGATGGGAATTTCCCGGAGGGAGTCCCGAGATGAAAAGGCTTCAAAAAACTTCCGCATGGCCCCTTCACCGGCGTTGAAGGCTTCGAAATAGGCCGCCGCGGCTTTCCCGGCCGCCGTATCCGGGAACCGGACGTCCGGGCGGGTGATGTCATCGGTTGACCCTGTTGCCGTCACATATAATGAGGAGAAGCCGAAAAGAAGAGACAGGACGATCGCATGCCTGACGGTCATGGATAAAACTCCTTTCCTGATAGAAAACATCACACGCTCTCAAAAACGCCGGATTCCCAGCGGGCGTTGCCCCCCAGGGCCGTTAACGCCCGCGGCCGAAGGCGGCGGTGCCGGGTTTGCGGTCCGGCCCGACGGATCCCTTGATTTCCTGAGCCGCGTGGAGTTTTTTGAGCATCAGCGCGTCGGTCTCCAGATTGGGGCTTTCGCAGATGACCATCCCGGCCGTGCCGAAATCCCGGAGCGCCTGGATCCATTCGTCGTAGCGGAACCCGGAGTCGACGAGGTCGAGATGCCGGATTTCCCCCGAGGCGTTGAATTCCACCCCGGCGATATGAATGTGGACGTTCCGGAGGGCGGCCCGCCCGAGCTTTTTTTCGACCTTGCGGAGAACCCTGTGAAACTCCGGATAGCTGTTGACCTTGCCCTCCCGGGCATAGATGTGGCAGAAGTCGAGGCAGGGTTCGAGACCCTCAAGCTCCCGGCAGAGGAACAGGACTTCCTCCAGGGAACCGAACTGGGATTTCTTGCCCATGGTCTCGATGCGGAGTGTGACGGGCAGGCGTTCGGTGCGGACGATGGACAGGACGGCCTCGAGCTCTCTCCGGATTTCGGCGAAGGCCCGATCGGGAGTCTCCCGGCCGTAAAAGCCGGCATGAAAGACGACGCTCCGGGCGCCGCAGAGGGCGGCCGTTCGGACCGTGGTCAGGATCCTTTCCTGGCTGGAGAGGCGTTTTCCCGCATCTTCGGAATTGAGGTTGATGTAGTAGGGGGCGTGGGCGCTCAGAGCCAGGCCGAGGGCTTCGGCCTTCTCCTTGATGCGGGCCGCCGTATCCCCGCCCATCTTGACGCCCTTGACGAACTCGATCTCGAGGCAGTCCAGGCCGAGTGCCTTGATTCTGTCAAGCGCGGATAGAGTCGAGGTGTCGGCGGCGGTATGGGGGACGCCGGCCGTTCCGAAAAGGAGCGCGTCACGAACAGGCGCCATCGGCCTTTCCCCGGGGATTCAGGAAGTCGGTGACGATGCGCATGGCGCAGAAATCCCCGCACATGGAACAGGCCTTTGTCCTGGACTTGCGTTTCCTTCGGATGCTCCGGAATTTCTCCGGGTCGATGACGAGTTTCTCCTGGGCCTCCCAGTCCAGGGCTTTGCGGGCCTTGGACAGGGCGAGGTCCCTTTCGCGGGCGCCGGGAACGCCCTTGACGATGTCGGCGGCGTGGGCGGCGATCCGCGAGGCGATGAGACCGTCCCGGACGTCATCGGGTGTGGGAAGGCCGAGATGTTCTGCCGGTGTGACGTAGCAGAGGAAATCGGCGCCCGCCGCGGCGGCCAGGGCGCCGCCGATGGCCGACACGATGTGGTCGTAGCCGGGGGCGATATCCGTGACCAGAGGGCCGAGAACGTAGAAGGGAGCCTCCTCGCAGACACGTTTCTGGAGCTTCATGTTCATGACGACCTGGTCGAGCGGGACATGCCCGGGTCCCTCGACCATGACCTGAACGCCGGCCTCGCGCGACCTGCGGACCAGTTCGCCGAGCGTCAGAAGTTCCTCGATCTGCGCCCGGTCCGTGGCGTCGGCGATACAGCCGGGCCGCAGTCCGTCGCCCAGGCTAAGCGTGACGTCGTGGCGCCGGGCGATCGAAAGAAGACGGTCGAATCCGGCGTAGAAGGGGTTTTCCAGGCCGGTGTGAAGCATGAGGGCCAGGTGAAAAGAGCCGCCGCGGGAGACGATGTCGGCCGTGCGGCCCTGGGCCCTGAGTCTTTCGACGGCCCGGATGGTCAGTCCGCAGTGGACGGTCATGAAGTCCACGCCTTCCTCGGCCTGAGCCTCAATGGTTTCGAAAAGATCGTCATCGGTCATGGAGACGATCGAACCCCGCCTTTCGATTGCGGCCACGGCGGCCTGGTAAATGGGCACGGTCCCCAGGGGAACCGTCGAGCGGGCCAGGATGCGCCGGCGGATCTTCCGGAGGTCGCCGCCCGTGCTGAGGTCCATCAGGGCATCCGTCCCGTAGGCGATGCTGATGTCCGTTTTCCGGATCTCGTCGCGGACGTCGGGAAAGTCGCGCGATGTCCCGAGGTTGACGTTGACCTTGGTCCTGAGCCCGGTCCCGATGCCGGCCGGACGCTTCGGCGCATGGGCGGGATTGAAGGGGATGACGATTTTTCCCGAAGCGATGCCTTCCACAAGGGTTTGAACGGGCATTTTTTCGTCGCGGGCGACCTGTTTCATCTGCTGGGTGAGGGCGCCTTTGCGGGCTTTTTGGAGCTGGGTCATAGTAAAGCCAGTATAGTGTACGCCCCGCAAACCTGTCAAGGAAGGGTAATCCTTTCCAGTTTGCGGGAATTCTGATATCTTTTAAGGTATGAAAATCGTGCCGGCGGTGATTCTGGGCCTTGCTCTGATCGCATCCGGACTCTTTCCGCAAGATCTCCCCGCGGATGTCCGCGAGCGGGCCCTGAAGGTCATTCGTCTCCTGGAGTCCATAGACGGCGCCGGAAAAAAAGCCGGAAGCCGGGCTCGGACGGCCGTCGTGGACGAGCCGTGCGTGAATGCCTTCATCGCCTACCAACTGGCTGCCGGAGACGACCCGCTTCAGGAACTCGTCCTCAAGCTCCGTCCCGGCGACAAAGTAGAGGGGAAAGCCGTACTTCTTCTTAAGGGGAAGCATGTCCCCGCCTTCCTGCAGGCTCCTCTCCCGTTTGTCTTCGAGGGCCGCCTCGAATCGTCCGAAGGCCGGGCCCGATTTCATATCGACAGATTGTTTCTCAACGGCCAGCCGATTCAGCCGGCCCTGCTCGACATGATCTCCGCCCTCGCTCAGGGCGTTTCGGGGGACCGGGGATCGGCGGGCGGTCTCAACGACTGGTACGGAATACCCTACGGCATCAAAAGAATCACGATCGGCAAGGGCGCCCTGACCCTGCATTATTGATGGGGAAAACGTGGAAGACGATGGGAATGATGAAGAATCATGAACAAGGGCGGTCGGTATGATCCGTGTCATCAGCGGGCGCTACAAGGGCCGCCGTTTGAAAAGAGTCCCCGACAGCCGGGTCCGGCCCATGCCGGACAAACTCAAGGGGGCGATTTTCAGCATTCTGGCCGAGAGCATCAAAGGAAGCACCTTTCTGGACGGTTTCGCCGGGACGGGATCCGTCGGAATCGAGGCTCTGAGCCGGGGCGCGGAAACGGCCGTTTTCATTGAAGAATATCCCGCCGCCGTGAAGATCATCAAGGACAACCTGGCCCGCTGCGACGCGGAGGATCTGGCCGTTGTTGTCGATCGCGAGTTCAACAGGGCGGTCATCGAACTGGCCCGGCGTGGCGCCTGTTTCGACATCGTTTTTCTCGATCCTCCTTACCGGCTCCTCGAGAAGAGAAACCCTCTCAAGGTCATCTTCAAAAGAGGCATCCTGGCCCCGTCCGGACTGATCGTGCTGAGGCGCCATTTCAAGATCGCACCGGAAATCAAGGAGTTCGCCCTCGCCCGCACCTCCCGCATCGGCGACGACGTTCTGGATTTTTACCGAAAAATCGATTAAGATATCTCTTCCCAAAAATTGTTTCGAAGTTTCGGGAAAGCCTGGAGGGGACAACCACCGACAGATCTGAGAGGCGGATAAAGACGTGAAAAAAACGGACAACAAAGTGATGCCCTTATGGGAGGAATCTCCCCTTTTCGAGGAAAAGGACATCCTGACCGACCGGACGTCGGGGCGGGGGAGCCTGCTCTTTCTCGGACGGTTTTCCCTGAAAGAGGTTCAGGCCGTCCTGGGCAAGCGAAATTTTTTCAGGGAAGCCAAGACCCGGGATCTCATCCCGCTCGAATTCCGGTTGGATGCCTCGGAGCATCCTCTGCAGAGATTTCAAATCTATCACCGCGCCGCGGTTCCCGAAAACCTGATTGTCGACCTGAAGATCCGCGAGATGGAATACCTTCCCCAACCGCTTCCCGGCGCGCCGGCGCTTCTACCGCAGAAATGCCTGGCCCTCGAATGGCTCACCCTTCAAAATCCGCGCCTGTCTTTCTGCGAGCGCAAAGCGCCGCTTCCGGGCCAGCAGCATCCCGGCCTGGGCATGGGCCGAAAAGTCGTCGAGGTCTTCGCCTATCTCGGCAAAGTGACCGACAAGGACGGTATCCTGGCCTACCCGGCCTACTTTCATAACGCCGTTCTGTTTTCCCGCTTTTTCCGGTTTTACAATCCGGTCAAGGAAGGGGAAATCGCGGCCATCCGTCGCCGGTTCCGGAAAATTTCCCTCAAACAACTGGCCTGGATCGTCCATCTGAACTGCCTGCGGCGCCGGGACGGATCGGTTTACGAATGGGCCGCCGAGGAGCAGGTCTATGCGCTCCGGCGTCCGTTCAAGGCTTATTTCGATTCCCGGGCCTACCGGGACCGGGTCAAGGCCGTCGAAAGAGAGTCCGTCTTCACCGTGGACGAGGCGGCCCTGGAAAGCCGGCTCGACCGCATTCCCGCGCTTTGCCGTCCGATCGAAATTTGATATAATACGCCGTCCGATGAGGAGATGATCTCATGAAGAGCGATATTCATCCGAGTTATGCCGAGTGTCTGGTGACCTGCGCCTGCGGGAACACCTTCAAGACCGGATCGACGAAAAAGGAAATCCGGGTCGAAATCTGTTCGCAGTGCCATCCGTTTTTTACGGGCAAACAGAAGTTCGTCGACAGCGCCGGCCGCGTCGAAAAATTCAGGAAAAAATATGGCATGCCGAAGACATAACCTCCATGCTTGCGGAGCTCAAGGCACTTGAGGAGAAGTTTCGCAGCCTGACGCTGTCTCTGTCCGACCCGGCGCTTCTCGCCCAGCCTCAGAAAATCCGCGAGATCTCCCGCGAACGGGCCGAACTCGAGCCCGTCATCCGGACTTACGAAAAATTCGAGAAAGTCCGGCGTGAAATCGCCGACACCCACGCCATCCTGGCCGATGCCGGCGCCGACCCCGATCTGCGGGGGCTGGCCCGGGACGAGATCAAGGTTCTCGAAGACCGGGAAGCCGCCCTGGAATCCGAGCTCCGGAATCACCTCCTTCCGAAAGATCCCAACGACCACAAAAACGCCATTCTCGAGATTCGGGCCGGTGCGGGCGGCGACGAAGCCTCGCTTTTCGCCCAGGACCTTCTGAGGATGTATTCGCGTTTCGCCGACCGCAGGAAGTGGGTGTTCGAAGTGTTGGACAACAGCATCTCGCCGGCCGGCGGAATCAAGGAAGCCGTCGTCAACATCCGGGGCCGGGATGTCTACGGGATCATGAAACATGAAAGCGGCGTCCACCGCGTTCAGCGCGTCCCGCGGACCGAAGCCCAGGGGCGCATTCACACCTCGACGGCCACGGTCGCCGTGCTGCCCGAGGCCGAGGAGGTCGACATCCGGATCGACCCCAAGGACTTGAAGATCGAGGCCTTCGGCGCCTCGGGTCCGGGCGGCCAGAGCGTCAACCGCAATTACACGGCCATCCGCGTCACGCACAAACCGACGGGCATGGTCGTCTCCTGCCAGGACGAAAAATCGCAGCACAAGAACAAGGAGAAGGCCCTGCGCGTTCTCCGGTCCCGGCTGCTCGACATCGCCGAAAGCGAACGGCACGATCAGGTCGCCAGAGACCGCCGATCACAGGTCGGGACGGGGGAGAGGAGCGAAAAGATCCGCACCTACAACTTCCCTCAATCCCGGATCACGGACCACAGGATCAACGAAAATTTTCATAATCTCGAAGCGTTTCTCGACGGGGAGCTCAATGACATCCTCGAAAAACTCGCCCTCCACTTCCAGTCCCGTGCCGCGGCCGGACTGGACAAACCCGGAGGCGGGGCCGCCACCAGGCGGTCCTGAGACGCTGGAGACCCTGCTCCGCGAAGGAGCGGAGCGTCTGGCGGATGTCTCGTCCTGCGCGGGTCTCGAAGCCCGGGTGATTCTGGCCCGGGCGGCCGGCTGGCCCGCCGAGAAAATCCTTCTGGAGCCGCCGTTGCGGATGATCCCCCGGCGGACCGCCGACCGCTGCCGGCGCTTCATCGCCAAACGCGCCTCCGGAATTCCTCTGGCCTATGTCACCGGCGTCAAGGAGTTCTGGTCCATGCCTTTTTTTGTTTCGCCGTCGGTTCTGATTCCGCGGCCCGAGACCGAACACCTCGTCGAAAGCGTTCTGTCCCTGCCCCGCCGCCCCGGCGAAAAGATCCTGGATCTGGGGACGGGAAGCGGGGCTCTGGCCGCGGCCCTGGCCCGGGAAATCCCCTCGGCGGAAATCCACGCCGCGGATATTTCCCTCCGGGCTTTGAAGACGGCCCGGATGAATGTCATTCACCTCGGTCTCGGCCGCATCCGTTTTCATCACAGCAACGTCTTTTCCGCCTTCCGGTCGTTCAGGGCGGAGTTCGATATCATCGTCTCCAACCCCCCTTATGTTGCAACCGGCGAGTGGGCCTCCCTTCCGCCCGACGTCCGCGACCATGAGCCGCGCCGGGCTCTCCTGGCCGGACCGGAAGGCCTGGATTTCATCCGCCGTCTCGTCCGTCAGGCGCCCCGTTATCTCAAGCGGGGCGGCCATCTCGTGTTCGAGTTCGGAGCCGGACAAAAGGACGCCGTTTCGGCCCTTTTCGGGAAGCGCTGGTCACCGGTCGAAATCGGCCTCGATCTCGGCGGCCTGGCCCGCACGGCCCTGGCCCGCCTCCGTTAATCCCGGAATTTTGTCATCGGATTCGGCGTTGTGGTAAGATTCCGGCTGAAATCGCCGGATACAGGAGGGACGACATGAAGGAACATCAGGATATCCGGGCGCCGCGCGGCACGCAGCTTCGAACCAAGGGCTGGTCCCAGGAAGGGGCCCTGCGGATGCTCATGAACAATCTCGACCCCGACGTGGCCGAAAAGCCGCAGGACCTCATCGTCTACGGTGGAACAGGCAAGGCGGCCCGGAACTGGGACGCCTATCGGGCCATCGTGAAAAGTCTGGAAGAGCTCGAAAACGACGAAACCCTCATCGTTCAATCGGGAAAACCCGTGGCCGTTTTCAAAACGCATCCGGAAGCGCCGCGGGTTCTGATCGCCAATGCCAATCTCGTTCCCCATTGGGCGACCTGGGACGAGTTCAGGCGTCTCGAAGCCAAGGGATTGATGATGTACGGCCAGATGACGGCCGGAAGCTGGATCTATATAGGAACGCAGGGCATTCTTCAGGGAACTTACGAAACCCTGGCCGCCGCGGCCGACAAATATTTCGGCGGGACTCTCAAGGGCCGTCTTGTCGTGTCCGCCGGATTGGGCGGCATGGGCGGGGCCCAGCCCCTGGCCGTCACCATGAACGACGGCGTGGCCGTCGTCGTCGAGGTCGATCGGGACCGGATCCGCCGACGTCTCGAAACGCGCTATGTCGACACCTCGGTCGAAAGTCTGGACGAAGCCCTGAAACTGGCCGCCGAGGCCGTTAAGAAAGGGGAGCCCCTGTCCATCGCCCTGCTGGGGAATGCCGCCGAAGTTCTGCCCGAAATGGTCCGGCGCGGCGTCGTCCCCGATATCCTGACGGACCAGACCTCGGCCCACGACGAACTCCACGGCTATGTTCCGGCCGGTATCCCCTACGAGGATGCCCTGGAAATGAGGAAGGCGGCGCCGGACGACTATATCCGCCGCTCCATGGAGTCCATGGCCGCTCACGTGCAGGCCATGCTGGCCCTCCAGGCTGCGGGCGCCAGGACTTTCGATTACGGCAACAACATCCGCGGTCAGGCCCTCAAGGCGGGCGTGGCCGACGCCTTCACCATCCCCGGCTTCGTGCCGGAATACATCCGCCCGCTCTTTTGCCTTGGTAAGGGACCGTTCCGCTGGGCCGCTCTTTCAGGCGATCCGAAGGACATCTACGCCACGGACGAGGCGGTGCTCAAGGAGTTTCCCGAAGACGAAGCTCTGGCCCGCTGGATCCGAAAGGCCCGGGAAAAGATCCAATTCCAGGGACTCCCGGCCCGGATCTGCTGGCTTGGCTACGGCGAGCGGGCCCGTTTCGGGGACATCATCAACCGTCTGGTGAAGAAGGGGACGATCAGCGCCCCGATCGTCATCGGGCGCGACCATCTCGACACCGGTTCGGTGGCCTCGCCCAACCGCGAGACGGAGGGCATGTTGGACGGCTCGGACGCGGTCGCCGACTGGCCCATTCTGAACGCACTTCTGAACGCCGTCTGCGGCGCCTCCTGGGTTTCGGTCCATCACGGCGGCGGCGTGGGCATCGGGTTGTCCCTGCATGCGGGCATGGTCATTGTCGCCGACGGAACGGACATGACGGCACGGCGGCTGGAGCGCGTCCTGACCGTCGATCCCGGACTGGGCGTCGCCCGCCATGCCGACGCCGGTTATGAGGAGGCCCGGACCTGCGCAAAGGAGCGGGGGGTCAAGATTCCGATGCTCTGACGAAAATAAATGTGCCGCGGACGGCACAGATTGTGACACAAATGGGGGGTGAAACGCGTCGATTATATGGAGGCCGGACTTCCGGCGGCTCGACTTGTGCCGTGGGATGTGCCGCGGAATTCCGGATGTGCTTTCCGGAATTTTTATAAAAAGTTGATAAATAATAAGATGACGAATCCAAGGGCTGATTTCCAGTTGGCATGCCGCGTGCATGATGTCAAAGCGAAAGGAGGTCATAATGAAAAAGACCATCGCTTTGGCAACGGCCGGAATTCTGGCCCTCTCCCTGGCGGTTTTCTCTCCGCCGTCCCTTGGAGCGCACGACGTCGACCACTGCTTCAGGGATCACGAGATCTGCCGTCAAAACGCCATGAATATGGAGGCGCCCTGGTACATGGTCATGCTGTACCTGTCGGCATGCGACGTCGCCCTGGGTGTCTGCATTTTCAAGGTCTGAAAACCGGGGGGCTCTCCCGCGCCGGGGGAGCCCCCCATTCCCACGAAAGGAGATGAATGGAATGGCCGGAAAAAGAACCTGGACGCGGGCCGTGGGAGTTGCGGCTATGATGGTGTTGATTGTCGTGTCGGCGTTTCCTTCGGACGTCCGGCGGATCAGGGCCCGCGACATTCATCCCGAGCTGCTCACAAGCCGTGAGGCCGAGCTGAGCCTGACGGCGGGAATTCTCCATGATCGCGAGTTCGTCTATGTTCTCGACCGCAGCGATCATGCCGTCCGCGTCTACGAAAAAAACGGGCGTTTTTTGAAAACCTACGGCCGCCGGGGACAGGGCCCCGGAGAGTTCAACACCCCGTCGGGCCTTTCCATTCTCGAGGGCAACCTCTATATCGCCGATTCGGGAAACGCGAGAATCCAGATCCTGTCGCGGGACGGAGATTACCTTTCGAGCCTCAAGCTGCCTTTCCGCCCGTCCGATGTGGCCGCCCTGAGCCGGGATGTCATCGCGGTTTCTTATTTACCGTCTTTTCGCGGGGGAAAGGAAAACATGATCTACGGTTTCTCTCCGACGGGCGAAAAACTCTGGGAATGTCTCGAACCCGCTCTCACGGGCGACTCGCTCTTCGACACCATGGTCAACAGGTTCCTGATCCTGCCCGGCGGTCCCGGAGAATTTCTGGCCGTTTTCAAATCGGAACAGGCCCCTTTGCGGCGGTTTGACCATGACGGGAAACTGATCGCCTCGCCGGTCCCGCCCCGTGGATTTCCCCTGAAAGGGCTCACGCTTCCCCTGTCCGGAGGAAAGCGAAAGCTGACCGGGTTCTGCTGGCATGCGGCTTTTTCAGACGGCCGGCTTTTCGTCCTTTCTCCCGACCGAACGGAAGAAGGGGATCTCGGGCCGGGCTTCGAAGTGTATGTTTTCGTTCCGGGCGGGCCGTTGGAGGCCGTCATCGAGCTTCCCGGCCCTGTCGTTCGCATTTCCGTCGACGGGAACCGCATCTACGCCGTGGACGCCGATCGGATCCTGAGGATCTATCGATTCGAGGGGTTATGAGAACCATGGCTTCGGCGATTTCTTCAACGGTCATGGTGGGCCTTGCGGTGGGGCTTGTTTGCGGGGCGGAGGCGCCGCCTGTTTTTCCGGAAAACGATCGCATTTTTTCCGACCTCGAATCGATTCTGCCTTCTTCGGGTCCCGTGCTTCTGGTTTTCTTTTCCATCGAATGCGCCGTCTGCTGGGACGATCTTTTCGAGATGAGCTATTTTTGCGCGAAAAACGATCTCGACATCCCCGTAGCCGGCATCGCGGCGGCCGGCGGAGAGGCCCTGCACGATTTTCTGGGTAAATTCGGGTCCCGGCTTCCCGTGGTCGCCGACCCCCGGCGCAGGATTTTCCGGCGTTACAACGTACTCATGGATCCTTTCAAGATCGTTCTCGTGGACGGGCGCGTCGTTTACCGGGATGATCCCTACCGGTCGTTTTTCGAAAGACGCGAGGCGGCGAAACAGTGCCTGAAAACCATCGCTTCGCGCTAGGGTCCGTCCTGGCCGCGAAAACGGTTTTTTCCAGCCGGACGAACGGCGCAGTCTTTGCCTTTCCGCCCCTTCTTTTCGGAATACTTTGGCATTTCGATTCCTTCGGGACGGCGTCCGGCTTTCTGCTTCTCCTTTTTCCCTATGTGTTTCTGTTTCTCTCGCGCGACATGATGAAAAGCGACATCGAAAGCGGCGCTCTCGAAAACACCCTGCTCATCGGCGGCGTGTTCCGGAGCGTGTTGTGGGTTCGATTCCTTACGGTTTTCGGAATCGGGCTGGCCTACGTTTTTCTTCTTCATGTTCTCTGCGCGGCGGCCGGAATGATCTCCGGCCATCCCTTTCCCTGGTCGCCTCTCCAGGTCGCCGGCGGGCTTGCGGCCGGCGCCTATTTCGCGGGATGGGGCGGTTTTCTGGGATTTTTTCTCAAGTCCGGATCGAACGTCCTGTCCGTGCTTCTTCTCCAGGCGGCAACCGGCATCGTCCTGCTCATGTCACTTGGGCGGCATGTCGAATTTTTCTCGATGTTCCATGACGGCGTTTTCCCCGATGCCGGGTCGCTCCTCAAGTTTCTGGCGTTTCTGGCCGTTTTTCCGAACGTCCTGGTTCGAAATAACCTGGCACCCTATATCCCCTTCGTCGCAGCCCTGTCCGCAGCGGCCTGGATTCTGGTCCGGATCGCGTCTTCCCGGGCGGAGATGACGAAATGAGAGAAGACATGATCCTCGAAGCCCGGGGTCTGGCTCGGCGTTTCGGCCGTGTCGCGGCGGTCACATCGGCCGACCTCGAGGTCCGGGCGGGCGGCATCACGGCCCTGCTGGGCGAAAACGGGGCCGGCAAGACGACGACCCTCCGCATGCTTCTCGGCTTCCTCCGGCCGCAGGCCGGGAGCTTTTCCTGCCGGGCCGGACGGATCGGCTATGTCCCGGATGCGCCCGTCGTCTTTTCCTGGGCCCGAGGCTGGGACCTTCTCGAATTGACCGCCCGGCGCCACGGCCTTTCCGATCGGCGGCTTCTTGCCGCCGCCGAGTCCCTGTGCGGCCGCCTCGCGTTCGATCCCGGACTCCTGAAAAGACGGGTCATGACCTATTCGACGGGGAACCGGAAAAAATTCGCCTATCTCCAGAGCCTGGTTTTTTCCCCCGATCTTCTCGTGGCCGACGAGCCCTTCTCCGGACTGGATCCGGTATCGGTCGTCCGTCTTCGCGAGATCTTAATAACCCTAAGGAAAGAAGGCGCGTCGGTCTTTCTGAGTTCGCACATTCTCTCGGAAATGGAGAAAATCTGCGATGCCGTCATCATATTGCGCAGAGGGAGGACGGTTTTTCAGGCGGATTTCAGACGGTTCCGCGAGGGCCATGTTTTTGTCCGCGCCAAGGCCGGCCGGGCCGTCGCCGCTTTCCCCCCGGGTTCGATCTTCCTTTCGAGAGACAGGGGAGAGGCCGTCGACATCATTCTCAGAAAATCGGCCTGGGACGACTACCTCTCCCGCGACGGAACGGGGAGAGACGGGTTCACTCCGGAACCCCTGGACCTGGAAAAACTCTTCCTTTTTTTCGCGGATTGACAGCTTTCCCCCGGCCGTCAAGACGGCCGATTGCGGCGGGCCGACCGCGCCCGGCGGCGTCGCCGGCCCGCCGTCCCGGCTCAGCGCCCGTGGCTTCTGACGGCCGAGATGTCGTCGATCACCCAGATGCCGCGGCCGTAAGTGGCGATGACGACGGCGTTGTCCCGGGGGTGAACCTTGAGGTCCCAGACGAGCGGCGCCTTGGGCAGCCCGGATCCGAGATAGTTCCAGGACGTCCCGCCGTCCGTGCTGACGAAGGGTCCGAGTTCCGTTCCCGCGTACAGGACGTTGCCGGCCATGGGATCTTCCCGGATGACGTTGACCGGCGCGCCGGGCAGGTTGTTCTGAATGCTCTTCCAGGTCTTGCCGTAATCGGCGGATTTGAAGATGTAGGCGGCGAAGTCGTCGTCGCGCCGGCCGTTGAGCGTGATGTAGACCGTGGCCGGGTCGTATGCGGACGCCACGATTCTCGAAACGTGCTTGTTATAGGGCAGTCCGGCCGTGATTTCGGTCCAGTTCGCGCCGCTCGTCCGGGTCACCCAGACCCGGCCGTCGTCGGTCCCGGCATAGATCACACCGAAGGCGAAGGGCGATTCGGAGACGGCCGTCAGGCTGGCATAGGGGATGGCATAGGGGAGATTGCCCTGTTTCGCGGGGTCGTTATAGGTCAGGTCGGGGCTGATCCGTTCCCAGGTTTCGCCGCGGTTCATCGACCGGAACAGGTACTGGAAGCCGTGGTAGACGACATGGGGATTGTGAGGAGAGAGAATGGTCGGCGCCAGCCATTGGCCGCGAAGCGGCGGTTCACCCTCTTCGGCCCGGGGCTGAATGTCCTGGCTCTGCCAGTATCCGTCGCGAAACTCCGAGCGTTGAAGGCGGCCGTAGAAGGTCGAGGAATAGACGACTTTGGGGTCGACCGGGTCGATGGCGATCAGCGTGCCCTCGCCGCCGGGCGAGCTTTCCCAGCGGGTCACCGGACCGCGCCGTCCGCGCTGGCGGGGTTTCAAGTGATCGACATTGCCTTTATAGGTGCCGTGGTCCTGCACCGAGCCGTAGACGTTGAAAGGGCTTTCCATGTCCAGGGAGACGTTGTAGAACTGGATGAGCGGGAGTTCCTTGTGGAAGGCCCGCCAGGTTTCTCCGCCGTCGAAGGAGGCGTTGATGCCGCCGTCGTTGACGTTGAGAAGATAGTCGGGATCGGTCGGGTCGATCCACAGGCCGTGGTGGTCGCCGTGGAGCCCTTCGAAATAGAGGATCTCGAACGATTTCCCGCCGTCCGTCGACTTGGCCAGGGGAAGGCCCATGATATAGACGGTGTTTTCGTCCGTCGGGTCGACCCGGATCTGGCCGAACACCCAGCCGTAGGTGCCGCTGAACCGCTCCATCATGTTGTCGTCCGGGCTGACCTTGCGCCAGATCTCGCCCTTGTCGTCGCTCCGGTAAACCTCGGCTCCGATCACCGACGGTCCGGTTTTCAGTCGCCCGTAGGCGTCGCGTTCGCCTTCCTTGGGCATGCGGCCCAGGTGGTGGTTGTCGACGAAGGCGTAGAGGACGTTGGGATTGCTGCGGGCGATGTCGATGCCGATGCGCCCGGTGAGCTTCGTGTCGGGAAGCCCGTTGGTCAGGGTCTTCCAGGTCTTGCCGCCGTCCGTTGTCTTGTAGAGATGGTCGCCGTCCTCGGGGACGGGATCGCTCCAGCGGCGGCGGATCCGGTTCCAGGTCGAGGCGTAGACGGTGTCGTGGTCGATGGGATCCATGACCAGGTCGATGGCCCCGGTCTTCTCATCCTTGTAGAGAATCTTCTGCCAGGTCTTGCCTCCGTCCGTCGTCTTGTAGACGCCGCGGTCCGGGTTGTAGGTCCATTCATTTCCCGAAGCGGCGACGTAAACGATATCGGTGTCGACCGGGTGGACGACGATGCGGGCGATCGTGCCCGTCCCTTCGAGACCCAAGTGGGTCCAGGTTTTTCCGCCGTCGGTCGTTTTATAAATGCCGGTGCCGGCGACCGAAGCCCGGAAGATGTTGGCCTCACCGGTTCCCAGCCAGACGACGTTCGGATCCTTCGGCGAAATCGCCAGGTCACCCATGGACGGCGTCGGCAGACCGTCGGTCAGAGGTTCCCAGGTCGTCCCGCCGTTCGTCGTTTTCCAGAAGCCTCCCGTAGCCGAGGCGACATAGATGAGGTTGCGGTTGCCCGGAACGGCCTCGACGTCGGTGCATCGGCCGCTGATGATGTCCGGCCCGATGAACCGCCAGGTGAGCCCTCCGAACGGCGTCTGGGACTTGAGGGCGACGTGATTGTCAAACCATTTCAGGCGGAGAGCCGCGTCGGTGTTTTCGGTTTTTTTCGCGCCGCGGGCCGCCGATTGGGACATGGCGATGCCCCCGATCAGGGCCAGACAGACGGCGAAAGCGAGGGTTACGGACAGAATACGGCCGAATTTTGTCATGGCTGGGTTTTCCTCCCCGGAAAGATAGATTGAGGCTTCGAATAAATCCTCATGATAAGATATTAAAAATATGATATTTCAGGCGGGAAGTCAAGCGGCTCGGTTCGGCTCAGAAACCGGCCGGGGATTGATACCGGCGGCTCCATTTTTTGAAGCGGACCATTCTCTCGAGATGCTTTTGGCTGGAGGATCCGAACGACCGGGCGATCATCTCGTCGATCCCCGGAGCGATGCGGGCATAGTCCCCCTTTTCGATAAGTTCCATCATGTCCACAAACGATCCGCGGCTGTAGGAGGGCTTGACGGCATTCCAGGCTTCGACGGCGCTCTCGAATCTCCTGTTGGTCCAGTGAAGGCAGCCCAGGGAGAAAAGGGCGCCGTCCCGCGTCTCTCCTCCCGAATCGGCGAGACTCCGCAGCAGCTCGATTTCCCGGCTTTCGTAGAGATCCAGGAGTTCGCCCTGGGACCGGATTCCCGACCGCACCATGGCTTCCATCACGGCATCCAGGGTCTTCACGATAACGAGGGCTTTGGCTCTCGGATTGAGAACCTCGGTCCGCCGTTCCTTTCCGTCCAGGACGGCGACCGCCGTTTCATAGGCGTCGAAAAGATAGCCGAGCGTTCTTTTTTCGAAATCCAGAAGTCCGGCGAGAACGGAGAGGATCTCCCGGCCCGTTCGGGTCGTCCGGTTTTTTCTTGCGTAGGTCTCCAGATAGCCCTGGACCCGTTTGTTGAAATAGAGCTTTTCGACAAAATCGAAGGCCGCGGAAAAACGGGAAGCCACGATGAAGACCGCGCTCTGGTTCCAGGTCATGAATTCCCGGGCCAGATGGGCCAGGTCTTCCTGGTCGGGATCGTAGCGGTCCAAATATTCCGTGACGAATTTCACGAACTGTTTCTCCTCGGGCAAAGCCATGAGGTCGTCCAAAACGGCCATGCGTTCTTCCGCCGAGAGTGCGAGCGGTTCGAGAGTCTTCAGGGCGGAGTCGGGGCCGGATTTCTGGCTCCAGGATGCGGCGTCGACGAGGATGACGCGGAAGGATCCGCCGCCGCGGGACACGGGTTGCCGTTCATCCGAAGTTTCCGTCCGGGGATCGATGCCGGGCGCCTGGATATCCGGGAATCCCGAGACAAAGGCGAACAGGCCGGCGCCGACGGCCGCCATTTCTTCGTAGGGACAATCCCGGAAAAAATAGTCGGAGGGAATATCGCGGATCCCCGAGCCGCCGTCGACCCGGACGTAACCTCCCCGGACTTCCGTAGCGGCCCGTTCGAATTTTTCCTGATATCTCAACATGGCCAGTCGCCTCGAAATCGAGGGATCGACTCGGTAGAGCGCCGGACCTCCTGAAGAGAAAGGTCCCGAATCGACGACACGGGTTCGGATCCGCCCGACCGGAGGCCTGATCCCGGCACCGTCTGAGGCCGGGCCGGGCTCGCCGGACAAAAGCGAAAGCAGATCTTCATCGGAGAGGCCGGCAAGGAAATTGAGAAGGATCTCGGTGCGTTCTTTTTTCGTGAACCGCGGATCGAGGGCGGGCAGGCCGGACAAAAGGGCCAGGATGTCTTCGTCGCCGAGCTCGGCGAGCCGGGTTTCTCCGGGCGTTTCCGCATCCATCAGGGCCGCGGCCCGCCGGTAGGCATCGATATTCGTCGAAAACCCGTCGGTTCCGCCGCCGGAGACGATCCTGAGCGGATCAGCGGACAGGAACAGCCAGAAAACCCCGAGATGAAAGAGGCCCGAGAGAATGATGTAGAAGGAAAACGGCCGGGCCGCCCCGCGGGCCGACGATAAGGATGTGCGAATTCTTGTTGCAAACGAGGGCCGGGGTTTGAGAAACCCGGAAAAAAGCTCTTTATTCCCCCTGTCCATTAAAAGCCTCACCGCGGGCAGGCGGAATCAATATAAGCCCGGGCCACAGCCCTGTCAAATGTCAGCCGCTCGCTATCCGGAGAAGCCGCTGCGGAGGATGGCCCAGAGGCCGCTTAGAACGGCCGCCATTCCGACCGATGCGACAATTGCGGCGACGACGGCCCAGGCAATGAGTTTTCCGTCCCGCTGGATGATGCCGATGCCGAGGCCGACCGTGCCGAAGGCCGCGACGATGTTGAGGCCGGGAATGGGAACGGCCAGGACGATGGCCAGCAGCATGCCGACCAGACCGTGCAGCCTGTGGGCGGCCGCCGGGCCGGGCCAGCGGGGCTTGGCCACCCGTTCGAGTCTCCGGATCCAGGGGAGACCGCGGTCGACGGCCCGCCGGAACAGGGCGCGCTTGATTTTTTTCCGTCTGAGCCACCGGGGCAGCGGGCCGGCCTGTCCTCTGAGAGCCAGCCCCAGGGCGGCCAGAAAAATCGGCGCGGCCAAAATGGCGGAAAACCCGACCATGGGGATGGTCTCCGGCAGACCCAGAACGACAAAGACGAGACCCGGGATGCGGCCGCCCGTCGCGTCGGCGATCTCCCCGACGGTCAGTTTGTCGCCCCCCTCCCGGTTTCGAAGATCGAGAAGAAGGTCGGACGCCGGAACGTGAGGCATGTCAGAGCGATTTATTGACGATCCGTTTTCTTTTGTGCTGGCGCGATTCGTAATACTTCCAGAAATCCTGGACTTTTTTGTTGTCTTCCTGCTCGCTGTTGGTTTCGGCGAGCTCGATCCCGTTTTCGAGAGTGATCCGGTTCAAATCGACCATGAAGACGGCGTTCAGCCCCTGGTTCTGGTATTCGGGCAGGATGCCGACCAGGTAGAGATCGATCGTTTTCGGTTTCTTGAGCGCTTTCAGAAGGTGGATCCAGCCGAACGGATAGAGCCGGCCCCGGGCCTTCTGCATGGCCCGCGACAGGGACGGCATGGTGATCTGAAAACCGACCATCCGGCCGTCCGTGTCGGCCAGAAGCGAAACGTATTCCGGCTGCAGGAAGGAGAAATATTTTTTCGTGTAGTATTCGACCTGCCTGTCGCTGAGGGGCACATAGGCGAAAAGGTGGCTGTAGGTCCGGTTGATGATCCCGAAAACGTCCTTGGCATAGGGAAGAAGTTCCTTTTTGCTGCCGGGCTTGATCAGGCGGATGCCCTTCCGCTTCATGACGATGTCGGCGATGCGTTGGGCCTTCTCCGGGATCTCCTTCGGGGGCTTGACCTCGAATTCCAGATAATCGTTCACCTTCTCGTAGCCGCGGTCTTCGAGGTGGGAGAGATAATAAGGATAATTGTAGGCCGAGGCGATGGTCGGGAGCTCGTCGAAGCCCTCGATCAGAAGACCCTGGTGGTCGAAATTGGTCAGCCCCATGGGGCCCTGGACGGCCGTCATGCCGCGCGCCCGCGCCCAGTTTTCCGCCGTTTCGAGAAGGGCGCCGGAAACCTCCCGGTCGTCGACGGTTTCGAACCAGCCGAATCCGGCCGTGGGCGTTTTCCAGATGTCGACGAATTTGCGGTTGACGATGCCGGCGATGCGCCCGGCGACCCGCCCGTCTTTCAGGGCCAGCCAGAAGGCCGCGTCGCAGTATTCGAAAGCGGGATTTTTTTTCCTGTCGAGCGTGCTCATTTCGCTCTGGATGAGAGGCGGCACCCAATAGGGATTGCCCCGGTAGTGACGATAGGGGAAACGGACGAATTCTTTGAGATCGCGGGACGTTCTCACGTCTTGAATTTCAACGGCCATGCGGGATCTCCTTAATTCATATCTTGTAGGTTCCCCGGACCAGGCGTTCGGCCAGGCGGTCGGGAACAAGACGCCGGGCGAAGACCATGAGCGGGGCTCCTCCGCCCACGGAATAGGCGGGCGCGGGCCGCTTTTTCCGGAGTATGGCGGCAATCCGGCGGGCCGCGATTTCCGGATCGGCGGCCTTGGCCATCCGGGCGGCCCGCACCTCCTGCATGCGTCCCAGCGCGTCGTGATAGTCGGCGGCCGGACCCGTGACAACCTCGGGTTCGATGGTGGTCCGGATGTCGTTGGGGCTGAGCAGGACAACGCGCACGCCGAGCTTTGTGACCTCGTTTCTCAGGGACTGGGTGTAGACGGCCAGGGCCGCCTTGGCCGCGCTGTAGGCCGATTGAAAGGGCACGGGAAAAACGCCGGCCAGCGAGCCGATGTTCATGATGAACCCCCGCCGGTTTTCCCTCATGGCGGGCAGCACGCCCTGGATGAGCCGCATGGGACCGAAAAGGTGGGTCTGAAACAGCTCCCGGACCTTGTCCGTCGGATCGAATTCGGCCGGAGCGAGGCGGCTTTCTCCGGCGTTGTTGATCAGGATGTCCACCGGCCCGGCCTGCCGCAGACAGTCTTCGATGGATTCGGGCCGGTTGAGATCGAGGGCGATCCAGCGGATGCCCGGCGGAACGGGCGAGAGCGCCTCCGGGCGGCGGCTTGTCCCCGTAACCTCGTATCCCTGGTTCGAAAGCAGGCGGGCCGCGGCCAGGCCTATCCCCCGGGAGGCGCCGGTTATCAGGACTTTTTCTTTCATGACTTCCGCCTCAGGATCGCCGGCGGGTCCAGTTTGAGCTTGAGATCGTCGCGCACTTTTTTGAAGGCGTCGAGCGTGACTTGAATCTGTTCGTCGGTATGGGACGCGGTGGGAATCATCCGGAACAGCAGGATGCCCCGGGGCACGACGGGGTGGATGAGGCCGGTGATGAAGATGCCCTGGTCACGCAGGCCCCGGACGATGCTTTCCCCCGTCGGGATATCGCCCGCCGGAACGTAAACCGGAGTGATGGGGGCCTGACTGTTCCCGACGGTGTAGCCCAGCGCCCGCAACCCATCCTTGAGCCTGGCGGCGTTTTCCCACATTTTCCGCCGCCGTCCTTCGCGGTCATCGCGGATGAGTTCCAGGGTCTTCATGATGACCTCGACGTAAACCATGGGCAGGCTTTTCGTGAAGATCTGGGTTCGGGCGTTGAACTGGATCCAGTCCACGAGCTTTCGGCTCGACGCAGTGACGCCGCCGATTGCGGCGAAGGCCTTGGAAAAAGTCCCGAAAAGAACGTCGACCCGGTCCTGGACGCCGAAATGGAAAGCCGTGCCCTGTCCCCCCTCGCCCATGACGCCGAACCCGTGGGCGTCATCGACGAAAAGGCGGGCGTTGTACTTGTCCTTGAGGTCGCAGACGGCCGGCAGATCGCCCAGGTCGCCCTCCATCCCGAAGACGCCTTCGGTGATGATCAGGACGCCGCCTTTGCGCCCGTTCTTGTTGATGCTCTTCAGATGATATTCCAGGTTGTCCATGTCGTTGTGCTTGAACACCCGGTATTGGCCTCGGGAGAGGAGCGTGCCGTCGATCATGGAGGCATGCGACATTTTGTCCATCAGGACGATGTCGTCCGGGTCGGCCAGGGCCTGAATGGTTCCGGTGACGCCCAGGAAGCCCGAATTGAACACGATGGCCGCTTCCTTACCCTTGAAGTCGGCCAAGCGGCGTTCGAGTTCCTGGTGGCGTTCGGTGTTTCCGGTCATCATGCGTGATCCCATGGGGGCGCTTGTGCCGTAGGTTTTGACGGCCTCCACGGCGGCGGCCTTGATCTCTTCGTTTTCCGCGAGACCCATGTAGTTGTTGATGGACCACTGGATAACGGGTTTCCCCTCGAAGGTCATTTGGGGACCGGGCAGGGGATCGAGGACGGGCCGCGTGAAATATTTGTCCTTGCGGAGCCGAAATGGGCCGAAATAGCCGCCGTCGGTGTCAAATTTGCTGAAAAGATCCATAAAAAGCTCCAATATTAACTTGTGGCGCCCCATCATAAACGGCGGGTTCCGCGTTGTCAATAAAAACAGGCCGGATCGGCCTCAGGTCAGGAGCCGGAGAAGGCGATAGTCGTCGTCGGCGTCGAGGCGCTTGGGTCCGGCGGCGGCTTCGAGCGGCAGCGTTTCGAGCCGGCCTTCGTGCCGGCGGACGTAAAGGCCCGCTTTTCCGTCGAGAAGCGTTTCGACGGCGAAACTTCCCAGCCGCGAGGCCATGACCCGGTCGAAGGCCGTCGGCCGTCCGCCGCGCTGGATGTGGCCGAGAACGGCGATCCGGGTTTCAAGCCCCGTCATCCGGGAGACTTCCTCGGCGACATCGCCGGCCGAGGCCCGGCCTTCGGCAACGATGATGATCCAGCTGATCTTTCCCTGGGCGTGTCCGTCCCGGATCTCGCGGCAGATCAAGGCCATGTCCGTCTCGCGTTCGGGAAGAAGGACTTCCTCGCAGCCGCCTGCAAGAGCCACCTGCATGGCCAGGTAGCCGCAGGCACGGCCCATGACCTCGACGATGAAAATCCGCTCCAGGCTTGTCGCCGTGTCGCGGATCTTGTCGAGCGCGTCCATGGCCACGTTGATCGCCGTATCGGCGCCCAGAGACGGATCGACGCCCGGAATGTCGTTGTCGATCGTGGCCGGGACGCCGACGACGGCGAAGCCGTGCTCGCGGGCCAGCAAGCCGGCGCCGGACAGCGTGCCGTTTCCGCCCACGACGATCAGGCCGTCGATTCCGTTTTTCTTCAGTTGGGCCGCGGCCGCCGCCCGGCCTTCTTCCGTGCGGAAGCGCTCCGACCGGGCTGTTTTCAGGATTGTCCCGCCCCTGGAGATGATATTGGAGACCGATCTTCGATCCATGGGCAGGAACTCGCCGTCGATCAGGCCCTCGTACCCCCTCATGATGCCCACGATTTCGACGTTCCGGTGGACGGCCGTCCGGACGACGGCCCGGATCGCGGCGTTGATCCCGGCGCAATCCCGGGTCAGGATTCCGAGGTGTTTCATCGGTGTTCTCGACCCCATCATATCGAAGATCCGCAGTAAGGGCAAAATCGGAAATCCGGCTCGACTCTCCGGCCGCAGCTCCGGCAGCGGCTTGTCCCGGAGCTTTTCTCTCCGAGCAGGGGTTCGCCCGACGCAAACTCGGCGCCGCAGCCGCCGCAGGCCGCAAAGGGTTCACCGCGTTTCACCCGGAAAAGCGGGATGAAAAAAATGCTGAAGTATTGGTCCGTCCGCCGCAGCCGCAGCGCAGGCCGATTGCAGGCCGGACAGGTTCGGGGCGGGCTGTCGAGATCCCGTGTCCGCGGCTGAAGCCCGGCGATGAAGATGAACATGTCACTCGTCCTCGCGCATGCAGGACATCAGGCGGTCGATTCCGGCCGGGGGAGAGGTGGCCAGACTGACGGCGACGACGGCGGCCAGGGACATGAAGAAGGCCGGGACCCATTCGGCGATCACGGCCTTGAAGGACGGCGTCAGGTACCAGGCGATCTGGACGGCCGTTCCCGTGAAGACGCCGGCCACGGCGCCGGCCCGGGTGACTTTTTTCCAATAGAGGGAAAGGAGAATGGTCGGACCGAAGGCGGCACCCAGGCCGCCCCAGGCGAACAGCACGAGATAGAAGACGAGCTTGTCGGCGAAGGCGCCGAAGACAATCGCCGCGACGGCGACGAGAAGGGTGGCCGCCCGGCTCAGGAAGACGAGTTTTTTCTGGGCGATCTCCCGACCTTCCGCCATCGTTCTCTGGTAAATGTCCCGGACGACGGTCGATGCGGCCACCAGGAGCTGAGAGGAGGCCGTGGACATGATGGCCGCGACGACGGCTGCGATGGTCAGCCCGAAAAGAAACGGATGAAGATGTTCCGAGGCCAGAAGCGGGTAGATGTTTTCGGGGTCGGCGCCGGGAAGGGCCGAGACGTCGCCGTAGAGCGCCCGCCCGGCCAAACCGATGTAAATAGCGCCCCAGGACATGAGGACATTCCAGATCGTTCCGATGAGCCCCGTCTTCCGCAGGTTTTCCGGCTTGTCGATGCTCATGTAGCGGTTCAGGATATGGGGATTTCCCGGCGAACCCAAACCGATGCCGACATAGCCGATGAGGGCCCCGGCGGAGATGGCGAAGGGGTCGATGAGCCGGGGCGAGAAGGCCTGCAGGGTCTCAAGGAGGACGCCGAATCCGCCGAGATGGAGGATGGAAATTGCGGGCAGGATCATGAGGGCGAAGATCATGAAGAGGCCCATGAGCATGTCGGTGATGCAGACGGCCAGGAAGCCGCCGGCGACGCTGTAGAAAACCACGATTCCGGCCGTGAGAAGAAGGCCCTGGAGAGGGGTCATGCCGAAACTCGCCGACAGGGATTTTCCGCCGGCCGTGAACTGGGCGGCGAGATAGGCGGTCATGAAGATGAGAATGGGGACGGCGGCGATGACGCGGAGCTTATGCGTCCTGTCCTCGAAGCGCGATTCGAGATAGTCGGGAACGGTGATGTCGTCCATCCGGCCGGTGAAACAACGCAGGCGGCGCCCCGCGTAGAGGAAAAGAAAAAGCTCCATGAGAATGTAGCCGACGACGGCCCAGACGGCCGAGACGCCCCGGGTGAAGGCCAGGCCCGACATGCCGATGAGAAGCCAGGCCGAGCGGCCCGAGGTCACGGCGGACAGGGCGACGACGAAGGATTTCATGCGGCGCCCGCCCAGGAAAAAGGCCCCGATCCCGGACGACGAGAAGCGGACCGTGACGATGCCGATGACGACCATCAGGACGAGATAGATCAAAAAGGCGGCGATGGACCAGGGCTGGGATCCGGGTGCGGCGGGAGTCATCTCTTATCCCGGTCTTTGAAGGCCAGCCAGAAAGCCAGAATGAGGATGCCGAGCGGCATCACGACGAGTCCGAACAGAGCCCCCGTCATGCGTTACCCCGTAAAGTACAGGTAGGCGGCGACGATGAGGGCCAGAACCAGGGCGGAGGCGAAGACGTCCCCGCGCGTCCAACTGCTCCGGGTTTCCCGGCGGTGGTCTTCGGTGACGGTTCCGTAGGTCAGGCCGCTGATTCGGTCGTAGACGGGCGGGGCGGTGGCCAGGCTCACGGCGACGGCCACGGCGACGCAGACCAGGAGAATGATCAGGCTGTAATACTGGAAGAAGATGTTGTTGACGATCCAGAAAAAAGAGCCCTCCGCATAGGAAAAGCCGCCTGTCAGCTTGACGGGCGTGTCGACGGCCAGACGGAAGAGGCCCAGCACGAATCCGGTAAGGAGCGCGGACAGGCAGCCCTTGGCGTTCATGCGCTTCCAGAAGACGCCGAGGAAAAAGACGACAAAGATCGGCGGCGCAAGATAAGCCTGGACACCCTGAAGATAGTCGTAGAGGCCGCGACCGCCGCGGATGACCGGGATCCAGAAAAGCCCGATGAGGACCATGACCGTCGTCGCGATGCGGCCCATCCAGACGAGCCGGGCCTGGGAGACTTTGGGCCGCAGCCGCGAATAGAAGTCCATGGTGAACAGCGTGGACGAGGCGTTGAAGACGCCGGCCAGCGAGCTCATGAGCGCGGCCAGAAGCCCGGCTACGACGATGCCGCGCACACCGATCGGCAGGACGGTCGCAACGAGCAGCGGAAACGCTTTCTGGGCTTCCGTGCGGAGAAGTTCGCCGCCGGGGCCGATGAGCTGTTCCTGGATGACCGGGCTCTGTCCGCTCTTGGCCAGGGCGTAGGCGATCATGCCGGGGATGATGAAGATGAAGACGGGCAGGAGCTTGAGGAAGGCGGCGGCGATCGAGCCGCGGCGGGCTTCGCGCTCGTTGGGGGCGCCGAGGGCGCGCTGCACGATGTATTGATCCGTGCACCAGTACCACAGTCCGATGATGGGCGCGCAGAAGAGCATGCCGACCCAGGGATAGTTGTCGTTGAAATACCAAGCCATGCGTCCGGCTTCCCGGACGGGCGCCCAGGTGCCCTCGATGCCGGCCGGAACGAGGGGCTTCCACAGGTTGAACATTTCGGACCCGGCGATGGCCCGCAGTTCGCCCCAGCCGCCGAGGGCCTTGAGTCCGAAGATCGTGACCAGGACCGATCCCAGGACCAGGACGAGGGTCTGCATGGCTTCGGTGTAGGCGACGGCGCGCAGCCCGCCCAGAATCGTGTAGATCCCGGTGAAGACGATGACCAGGATGGAGCCGACCCAGAAGCTGTCGAGGCCGAAGAGGTTGATGTCGGGAAGAAGGACGCTGAAGACGATCCCGCCGGCGAAGATCCCGACGGCGATCTTGGTCAGGACGTAGGCGACCAGGGAAATCAGCGAAAGGACGGTCCGCGAGGCCGGGGAGAACCGCTTTTCCAGAAATTCCGGCATGGTGAAGACCTTGGACCTCATATAGAAAGGAACCATGACCCAGCCGAGGACGAGGAGGCACCAGGCGTGGAGTTCATAGTGGGCCATGGCGACGCCGTCCGTGGCGCCGGATCCGGCCAGGCCGACCAGGTGCTCGGAGCCGATGTTGGAGGCGAAGATCGAGGCGCCGACGATGAGCCAGCCGAGGTGGCGTCCGGCCAGAAAATAGTCCGTGGGCGTCTCCTGCCTCTTGCGGAGGACATGCCAGGCCAGGGCCATGATGATCAGGAAATACCCCAGGATGATGAGCCAGTCGACGGTATGAAGGACGGACATGGGCGCTCCTTTCACTCGCGGCGTTTCCCCAAGATTTTAATCGATCCCGCCAAAGATGTGTAATGTTTTTTATTCAATAATAAAAAATTTGCCTTCGGTGATTTTGGTGCCGTTGACGAACAGCTCGACCCGATAGATTCCGGGCTGCCAGCCTCCCCGGTCCCGGTACCCGAACCCGCTGACGTGCTTGGAGCCCGTCCATTCCGGCTGGAAATTGTACGCATGGGTTTTTCTGATTATTTCCCGGCCGTCCGGAGCGGTATAGACGGCTTCGACCGAAAAATCGATCCGGCGTCCCGGAGCCGGGTATTCGAAATGAAGTTTCCACCAGATCAAACGGCTGGCCGCTTTGGGGAATGTCGCGCGATAATCCCGGAATCCGTCCGCGATGCCCTCCATTCCGGCTTCGTAAAACCGCAAAGCTTTCAGGGCCGGCGAATGCGAAGCGAAAGTCACGGTCTCCGCTTGTTCCTCGTGCCGCAGCCGGACCGGCGGATCGACCTTCTGCACGGGCGGCTTCCTATCGACCGGGGGCCGCACTTCAGTCCCGGAGGGCACGCTCCTCTTTAGGATGTCGCGCAGCGCCCCGATCACTTCGTCGATGAGCACGAGGTCGTCCTCGTAGTCGTCCTTGTTCAGCAGGAAACGACGCTCCGCAAGGCTGATCGTCCGTTTGAGATTCTTTTCGGCGGCTTCCAGGCGGGCCAGTTCTTCGCCGGCGCCCGCCCCGGGGATTTCCGCCCGGCTGTCGATTTCCAGACGGTTCATCAGCGAGTCCCGGGCACCGAACATGGACCCATAGGTGGTCACGGCATTGAACTTGGTTTCCGCTCCGCTCCCCATCACCGCTGCGACGACCCCTCCGAAATACCGCTGCAACACGTTCGAAATCTCCCGGTTGATCTCGTCCGGCATGTTTCCGGACGGGGCGCGAAGGTGCGCCATGGCTTTCCCGCTCAGTTGAATGGGGCTTTCGGCCTGCCCGGCCGCTTCGAGGCAAAGGATGCCGATGCCCGCCAAGGCGGCGGCAAGACACAGGATCAACCATCGAGACACGGATAAGAATGTCATTCTTCCCCCCGGATCCGGAAATTCTGCAAGATCGCCTTCATATCGTGTCTTGCCCTTGCGGATCAGCATAAATCCCCCGTTCAGGGATTGTCAATGCCGGGTTTGGTTGTATGGCTTGGCTTCGAATTTCCAAAGCCAAGCAACGAGAATTAGAAAGCATGGCCGCAGTGGCTGCAGAAACGGGCCGAAAGCTCGTTCTTGTGACGGCATTCCGCGCAGGCCTTCCGGGCGCCGTTCGACCGGATCATCTCCGCGGTGAAGATCCCGGTGGGGACGGCGATGATGGAGTAGCCGATGATCATGATGAAGGACGATATGAATTTGCCGAGCACGGTCTGCGGGACGAGGTCGCCGTAGCCGACGGTTGTCACGGTGATCACGGCCCAGTAGATGCCCTGCGGGATGCTCGAGAAGCCGTTTTCGTCGCCCTCGACGAGATACATAATAGACCCCATGATGACGACGAGGGCCAGCATGGCGAACAGGAAGGCGCTGATCTTGTAGACGCTCGCCCTCAGGGCCGCCGTCAGCCTCCGCGCCGCCGCGACGTGGCGGTTCAACTTAAGGATGCGGAACACGCGGAACAGTCTAAGCGCCCGGACGACCATGAAGGACTGGGAGCCGGGGAATATCAAGCTGAAATACGTCGGAAAAATGGCGATGAAATCGATGAGCCCCCATCCGCTGAAAATGTATTTCAGGGGCTTCGAACTGCTCCAGATTCTCAGCAGGTATTCGACGGTGAATGCGATCGTGAAGAACCATTCGACGGCCAGAAGCGGCCGGGCGGCCATGTCATGGATCTCGGGAACGCTGTCCAGGATGACGACCAGGATGCTTGTGGTGATGAGCCACAGCAGAACGAGATCGAACCGCCGCCCCGCCCGCGTTCGCGTCTCGAAAATGATTTCGTACAGTTGTCGCCTGGCTTTGGCAAGTTGCGGACGCATGTTTTTGACTATGTTATCAAACATCCAATGGTGTGGCAATCCGTCATCTTGCTTTTCCGCATGCGTCTTGACAACGGGCGTCCGGCGGCTTATTGTATCCTCAGAACTCAAAGGGGAACGAACATGTTTGCACGCCTGACGACACTGTCTTTCCGCAACGATAAGTTCGAAGAGGGCGTCAATCTCTTCAAAAAGAGCGTCGTCCCGGCCGCCCGGGCCCAGGAGGGCTTTCAGGCCATTTACCTGCTTGTCGATCGAGAAGCCGGCCGGTGCGTCGCCATGACGCTCTGGAAGGATCGAGCCGCGGCCGCGGCCAATGAGCAAAACCGCTATTATCAGGAGCAGCTCGTCAAGTTTCTGCCTTTCTATACGGCGCCGCCCATCCGCGAAGGGTACGATGTCGCCGTCAAGCCCTAAGCCGGACAATTTCGCTCGGAACCGCAATAATTCATAAAAACGCCGTTTTGGACCGAGCCTTGTTTTTTGGCGCACAATTTCCTACCATGTTGACAAAGACTCTTGAAGGCGAGCGTTTCGCTTTGGAAGGAGATCGAGGGTGAGACATAATCCGTTGATCATTGCGGCGGCTTTCCTTGCGCTGGCGGTCTCGATCGTGGTCCCCGCGCCGGTCCGGGCCCAGATGGGGGGCGGTTCCGATCAATCCCGGATTCTGAAACTGGATCTCGTCGGGGATATGATTGTCGTCTATGAGGGCCGCCAACCCATCCTTCAGATCCGTGCCCAAAGCCTCCCCAACTTCGACCAGGTCGGCATCGTCCTGATTGACGGCGCCCGCCTTTCCAACCCGGCTGCGCCGCATCGCTCACCCCTCATGGACCTCGCCGAAAAGGCCGTGCGCGGCGGCGACCCGAAATCCTTCGAGGCCCTCATCGAGGCCGGCAAGAGAATGCCCGGCATCACGCGTCCCGGCGCCTCGCGCGTTCCCCGGCCCGTGCCCCACGCCATGCCGCCGCGCGCCCAGCCGCCCATGGCGCCACGCGGCCCGATGACCCCGGCCTTCGCGCCCGTTCGCACCTTCATGGACATCGTCGGCGCGCTGGCCTTCACGGACTTGGCCCGGAAGGGAGATCCGCAAGCCCTGATCAACATCAGGAATGGAACCCTCCGCCTGAATGTCGAAGAGTTCCGGCGCCATCTTCCGCGCGATTACTCCGGTGTCGTCCACGCCAGGGCCTCGGCTGTTCCCGATGTGCGCTTTTCCGGAAGGGACGACGACCTGGCCGGCCTCCTGAACATGGCCCACGAGGCCTGGAGGCGGGACAATCCGGAGGCGCTGGCAAGCTTTAAAGCCTCGGCCGACAAGGCCGGGATCGGTTGGCTCGAGGTGGCCTTCCGGGACATTCAGGGCCTGCTTGTCGAACCTTCGGATGTTTTCAAGAGACCGCCGCGCTCGACAACCGGCCCTGTGCTCTTCCGGGAAGGGATCTTCCTCATCGTCGACGCCCTGGGGCTTCTGGCCTGGGAGGACGGCATCGAGCGCCCCCTCGTCATCGTCCTCCCGGTTGCCGGCCGCTAATTTTTTGTCCGCCTAAATCATACTTTACAACTACGTTCGATCCTGCTTTGGCTGCTGGATATTGTTGATATTGAATAATATAAGCGTTTTTTGCCCTGTTTTTTCGGACTTTTTTTGATATGTTATTCATTATCAGTAACTTGCAGCAGCCAAAGCAAAAGGGCCCAGCAGGGGCCGCCCGGTCATTTGTAGCGGGGCTTGTTCCTCTTCACTTCCTTGAGGCGGACGGCGAAGCTCCGTCCCTCCGCCTTCTCCTGCCGGCGGCGCGCCTTGTCGTCTTTCTTCAGCTCTAGGAAACGGATCTCGCGGCGAAGCTTCAGGAAGCTTTCGAGCCGCCGGGGATCGAGCAGCCCCCGGCCGGCCGCATCCCGCACGGCGCAGTCCGGCTCGGCCTCGTGGCGGCAGTCGGGAAAACGGCATCGGGCGGCGAGCGCCTCGATGTCGCCGAAGGCCCTGTCGAGGCCTTCCTCGCCGGTCCAGAGCTGAAGCTCGCGCATCCCGGGCGTATCGACGAGCAGCGCCCCGCCGGGAAGCCGGACCAGCTCGCGCGACGTCGTCGTGTGCCGGCCCCGACCCGCGGCGGCGTCGCTCATGGGGGATGTCCGGAAATGCTCCTCGCCGAGCAAGCAATTGATGATTGTCGACTTGCCCACGCCGGACGAACCCAGCAGGGCGATCGTCGTCCGGGGGACGAGAAAAGAAGCGAGCCCGGAAAGCCCGTCGTCGTCGAGGGCGCTTGCGGCGACGATCGGCAGGCCCGGCGCAACCGCCCGGACTTCGTCGACGATCTCGTCGAGATTCGGCCGGAGATCCGCCTTGTTGAGAACGAGGACCGGGGCGGCGCCGCTCTCCAGGGCCGCGGCCAGATAGCGCTCGATGCGGCGGAGGTTGAAATCGCCGTCGAGCCCGCTGACGAGGAAGACGGTGTCGATGTTGGCCGCCGCGACCTGGGCCTCGACGGTCTCTCCGGCGGCCTTTCGGGCGAAGGCGCTCCGCCGGGGGAGAAGGGCGTGGATGAGGGCCGTCCCGCCGTCACCCGGCTCGACGACCGCCCAATCGCCGACGACCGGGAAATCGGCCGGGCCCGCCGCTTCGTGCCGGAAACGCCCGGAGACTTCGGCCGCCGCTTCTCCGTGCGGGGTGATGAGCGTCGAGCGGTCCCGGGCCTGTTTGACGACCCGGCCCGGAACGCAGCCCGGGGCTGAGCGCGACGCGAACTCCGCCGCCCACTCTTCATCCCAGCCGTACTCGATCATGTCCTTAATTTTTAGGGGTGGCCAGGTAGATGTTTCCACGGCATTCGGAGACCGTGAAGATGATCCTGTCGGCGGCGACGGCGATATTTCCGTTGCCCTTCGGGAAATTCAGCATATTGCGGGACTCAGCCGAGACGTAGATTTCGCGCTCGGGTCCGGCGGGCCTCATCGTCCGGGGGTCGAGCTCGAGGGCGACGATTGAAGTCCGGGACGATTTTTCCGAGAGATAATAGAGCCGCTTTCCGTCGGGTGACCAGGCGGGCGAACCGAGATAATGGTCGGCCTCCGCAAGTTCGACCATAACACGCGAGTCACCGGGCGGACCGTCGACGGGATAGACGCGAAGCGCGACCCGGCCGTCAGCGAGGCCGCCGAGCCAGGCCAGCCACTTTCCGTCGGGGGAAAGTTCGGCGTCGAGGAACCGTTCCTCGAAAGCGACGAGCGGAGTCATTCCTCCCGTCCCGAGGTCCATTTTATCAAGCCGGCCGGGCTTGATCCGAACCAACGCGGAATCATTGTCCGGGAAAAAACCGATCAAAAGGCCATTCTCGCAGACCTCGCGTCCCGCCGAGCTCCCCGGCTGGAGCAGATAAGTCTTCATCCTGCCGTCGACGGCATCCCGATAAGCGAGGTGTGTTCCGTCCGGACTCAGGACCGTTCCGGTAAGGATGCTTCCCTGAATCGGGATGGCCGTCTCCTGACCGGTTCTCAGGTCCTTGACCCGCACCTCGCGTCTGTTGTCATGAATTCCCCCGAAAGCGATAAATGCGGCTTTCGATCCGTCGCGGGCGATGGACGGCGAGAATTTCTGCATGAGGTCTTCGGTCAGACGGCTGGGGCTTCCCGTGACAACGGCGTCCACGGTTCGGGCCGGGAGGCTCCAGGTCGTGATGGACGCCGTCATGTTGGTGAAGATAATCCGTCCGTCGGGAAGCACCGCCGCAAAGATCTTCATCCCCAGTCCCGTCGTGACCGCTTCGGCCGGGCCCCGGATCGCCAGCGTTTTGGGATCGATCCGTGCGCGAAAGATGTTCACGCCATCGATCGTCGTTCCGGAAACATAATAGATGTCGTTTCCCGCCCAACCGATGGGATAACAGACCATCGGCGAGAGAGAAAGGGTCTCATAGGCCCGGGTCCGGACGGGTTCCCCGCCGTCCACCAGGACCGCCCAGAAATCGGAAGCGCGATCCCCGTCGAGCCGCCGTCCCCGGAACATCACGTGCCGGCCGTCGGGCGACCACACCGGCGCGGCGCCCTGAATGATCCATCCGGGCGAGAAATCCGGGCACAACAGTCGAGGCTCACCGCCCCTCGGCGATACGAGATACGTTTTCGCGAGACGGGAATCCAGCGAAGGCGGCAGCACGATATAGGCGATGAATCGGCCGTCGGGCGAAAATTTCGGGGCGAAGCCCCGGTCCGCGATGCGCCGGGATTCTCCTCCCAGGGCGTCGACGATGTAGATCCCGCCGCCGTCGCGCTCCGAGCGGAAGGCGACGGACCGGCCGTCAGGTGAGAATGACGGCAGCCAGTCGTCGGCCGGATGGTCCGTCAATTGCAGCGGAGTTCCTCCGGACAATTGCCGGACCCAAATATCGAAGTTGCGGCCGCCCCCGTGGTCCGAGCTGAAGGCCATCAGGTTTCCTTCGAGGGGAAGAGACGGCTGCGCGGTCAGCCCCGACTCGTAGGTTAAGGGCGTGATCTCGTATTCGACCGGTCCGGCGGGTTTGATCAAGACGAAACGCAGAACCAGGGCTAAGCCGGCGACGGCAAGGAATGCCGCGGCGGCGGGCGCCCAAAGCGTTCTTTTCTTCCGGCTTGAAGGAACCGCGGCCAGGAGCCGGCCCGACTCCGAATCTTCCTTGAGATCCTGGAGGGCGATCTTGAGATCCGACATCGTCTGCCAGCGTCGCTGGGGATCCTTGCGCAGGCAGCGCGCCAGGAGGCGCTCGAGTTCGGCGGGTACGGATTCGTTCAGGGCCGAGGCGGATTTGGGCTCTTCGTTGAGAACGGCGGCCAGGGTCTTGAGCGATCCGGCCCGGGCGAAGGCCTTGTGTCCCGTCAGCATTTCGTAGAGGACGGCCCCGAAGGAAAAGATGTCGGACCGGGCGTCGACGGCCTTTCCCTCGGCCTGTTCGGGGGACATATAGGCCGCCGTGCCGAGAATATAACCCCCCTCGGTGCGCGGCTTGTTCTCGTTGTCGAGGGTCAGGGTCGATCCGGCGGCCGAATCCGGAAGGCTTTCGGTGAGCTTGGCCAGTCCGAAATCCAGGATCTTCACTTGACCTTCGCCCGTAACCATGATGTTGGCCGGCTTGAGATCGCGGTGGACAATGCCCGCGGCATGGGCCCTGGTCAGGCCGTCGGCGATCTGGACGGCATAACCGAGAGCCTCGTTGAGCCGGAGTCCCTTGCGGCCGATCAGTTGGTCGAGGGATCGCCCCTCAACGTATTCCATGACCATGACCTCGCGTCCGTCTTCGGAGGCGATGTCGTGGATGACGACGATGTTGGGGTGGCGAAGGGCGGAGGCGGACTTGGCCTCCTGGATGAACCGCCGTCTGCGGTCGGGATCGGCGACCTTTTCCTCGGGAAGGATTTTCAAGGCGACCGGCCGGTCGAGATGGGTGTCGACGGCCTTGAAGACCACGCCCATCCCTCCCTCGCCGATCTTCTCGACGACATGATAATGAAGAATACTGCGGCCGATCATTCCGGGACTCTTATCTGCTTGTATCATATATAGATCAGCGTCCGGACAAAGTCAATCCGCCCCCATTTTTCCAAGCTGAACGATTTTGCTTGAAAGCGCGTTTTTAGGGGCAAAATGGGGCTCAGCAAAATCCCAAAGACAAGCAACAAATAAAAACTCTACCGGTCAAATACCCGGGTGACGACATCCAGGGCTTTTTGGGAAAACCGGGGCGTTTCGTTTTCTTTCCCGGACGCGGCTTTTTGATAAAGGAGAACAAAGGCCAGGGGATCGCCCGTCGCTTGGATCAGATCCTCCTTCCCCAGGACATCCAGGATGGTCAAGGCCATGTAAAACCCGGTCGGATGGCCGCTTCGGGGAACGGTGCTCTTGAGTTCCTTTCCCAGCTCCACCTGCTTTTCGGGCGATTCCGCCGCACGTTCCAACAGGTCGTTCAACGTCCGCAGGATTTCGGGACTCTTCTCAAACCATTTTTTAAAGTCCTCGGGGAGGCCGCCGGCCGGGTCGTCGTCTTCCAGAAGATTCCGGTACGTCACCAGATTCGCCATGCCCTCGGCCTGAAACTGGTCGAAAACCCAGACGATGTCCTCATCTTCGTCCTTGACGGCTTCCCTGTCATAGACGAGAATTCGGTTCCTGTAGTAATGATGAAACTCGTGCGCCAGGAGTTCGACGAGCCGTTCGCCCAGGTCCATGCCGAGAAGAACGTCGATGACAACCGGTATGTACCCTCGGGCGTCCGGCCCGAAAACCACAAAGGAAACGGGAGGAGGGCCATCTATGGCCGCCGGCGACAACCAGGCGGCCGCAATGTGAGCGGCCCGCCCGACAAGGGATTCCGGGACGAAGGATCTTCGGAATTCCATGATGGGCGTTCTCCTCTCGCCCGCGCGTTGGATGTGTTCGAGATGTGCGACGGCCCACTTCTTCTCCGAGCGCAGAAACTCTTCCCGTTCTTCCTCCAGGGACGGCTTGAAGGCCAAAGAAAACAGCCGGATGAAGAACTCCCTGGAAAATTCACTTTTTGTCAGGACGGCATATCCGGGAGTGGCAAAAAGGCGATTCCAAAGCCCGTCTTCCGGGTCAGCGTCCTGTTCCAGGATCAAGACCACGTCCCAAAACATGTCGAGTCCCGTAAAATCGACTTGAGCGAAGGCCGGCGCGGCGACGGCGACCGGCAAAAGGGCGGCGACGAACATCCATCGGATCCGTCGACTTGTCATGGCGGACCTCACGCTTTTCGAATTTCGATTCCTATTCTAATCTTTTCCGGTTCCTGAAGAAAATCCCTTGCGGGCGGGGCTTGAATGATCAGCCTTTAGCAATTGACAACGGCTGAGCGGCGTAATACAATGCAATACATGAAAACGACGATGCTGACGATCCGGCTGGATGAAGAACTCGAGGCCCTCCTCGACAAAGCCAGCCGGCGGACGGGGAAGAGCAAGAGCGAAATCGCCCGGGAAGCCCTCCGCCGCCAAATCCGTCTCGAAACCTTCGAATCGCTGCGCCGGAGGATCATGCCCTTTGCCGAGGCCCGCGGACTTCTGACCGACGAGGATGTCTTCTCCAAGATCTCATGAGGGTGTTCCTCGACACGAACGTCATCGTCGGTGCTGCGGCGGCCCGGGGGCTGTGCGCCGATCTCCTTCGCGAGGTTCTGGCTCGACATGAGCTTGTCGTTTCTGAAGTCCTCCTCGATGAAGTCCGCACTGTGCTGACGGGCAAGATCGGCGTTCCCCGGGATATTGTTTCCGAGGTCGTCGCTTTGCTTCGGGACGGCGCGGTTATGGCATCGCCGGAACCCGTCCTCTCCCTCCCTGGCTGCGATCCCGCCGACACCGCCTTGATCTCCGCGGCGATCCATGGAAAGGCCGCCCTATTCGTGACGGGCGACCGCGAACTGCAGGCGCTGCGCGCCGCGCTCAAAGGTCCGGGCCTTCCCGCGATCGTTTCGCCCCGGGAATTCTGGAATCGCCTGCGCAAGCCCTGATCCAATTGTTGCAATTGTTGCGTGGCTTCAACAAGCGAACTGAACGATTTCGCTTGAAAGCGCGTTTTTTGGGGCAAAATGGGGCTTCTAAAAAATCCCAAAGCCAAGCAACAAAGCACAGCCGTGCCCGATCATGCCGTTTATGATGTTGGATTATATCCTGTGCTGTTCGAGTTCCTGAAGAAAATCCCTTACGGGCAGGGCTTCGATGCCGTCCTCGGTGCGAAAAGGACGTTCGCCCATGAAGACAATCAACCGGCGCCGTAGACCCTTTAATCCGGCGACGGCTCGGAGGCCCTTGAAATCGCGCGAATCGAGGCTTTCCGCCGCCTTGACTTGGACGGCCGTGAATTCCTTTCCGCGCCGAACCAGGAAATCGACTTCCGTGTCGCCCCCGGCGGGAGCCCAATAGAACATCCCATCATGCCGCAGCCCCAACCCGCAGCCGGGTTCTCCGTAGGCTTTCAGCAGCCCTCCGACCCAGCCTTCGAGCAGAGCGCCGCGTTCCATGGTCCCCGGCGGATGAAGTTCGCGCTTCACCGCACGCATGACTCCAGGATCCGTCCAGTAGAGTTTCGAGTGTTTCCGCTCCCTGACTCTCAGTCCGGCTTCGTAGGCCGGAAGAAGCCAGGCCAGGTAGGTGTCGGCCAGAATGTCCAGGTATGCAGAGACCGTGGTGCGGGCGACGCCGGCGTCCCGGGCCAGTCCCGCCACGCTCAAGACCTGTCCGTGGAACAGGGCGGCGACGGGCAGGAAGCGGGCAAATCCCGGAAGATTGCGGACCAGAGCTTCCGCCTGAATCTCCTGCTTGAGATATAACTGAACATAGGCGTCCAGACTTTCCGCCATCGACGGCGATTGCCGGATCACGGGAAGCGTTCCGAAACGGAGAGCCTCCGCCAGGTCGAAATCCGCGCCGAGTTCCTCCGGCAGCAGCGGGTGCATGATGCGCCGCAGGGCGCGCCCCGCAAGCAGATTTGTGCCCGCCTGCTTCAACTTGCGGGCGCTCGATCCGAGCAGAACGAATCGCAGGCCGCGGCTTTCAATGAACCGATGCACGTCATTCAGGAGCACGGGCAACCGCTGGACTTCGTCCACGATAACGGTTTGATCCTTCGGAATGCGTTCGAGTTCTCGTCCGAACAGCCGGGCGTCGCGAAGATAATCCTGATAGAGGCCCTCGTCCAGCATGTCGAACCGCGGGGCATCGGGAAAAGTGCGGAGGGCCCATGTGCTCTTGCCGGATCCCCGCAGACCGAAGAGAAAAAAACTCTGTTTCGGGGCCTTGAGAAGCCTTGGATAGTATCGAGGTGTCACTATGTCGTCATAATAGCCGGAAAAATGACGGCTTGTCAACATTTTGTTGCTTGGCTTCTGCGTTCCCGCCGGCTTCCTTGACATCTCCTGAACGGAGATTTATTCTTGCCACATGGTCGGCACAGGACAAAAATGGCTGATCGGCTGCGGCATCGGCTGCGGTTTCGTCATCCTGATCGCACTCCTGATCATAGGGACAGGCGTCTTTTTTGTTAGAAGCACCGTTCAGAACATCAGGGATGTGGAAAAATTGCAGGAACAGGTGGAGTTGCGGTTCGGGCATGTCGGCGATTTCCGTCCTGCGCCGGATGGTTCCGTTCCCGCGGAAAGCATGGAAAAGTTCCTTGCCGTCCGCGATGCGATGCGGGAAGCCGTCGGGGCCCTGGACGGCGCATTTGACGGGCTGAAGAGTCATGCCGATAGAATGGAGAAGGGATCGAAATCGTTCGGCGATGTGCTGGGTTTGATGAGGCGAGGCATGGATTTCGTGCCGGCCATCATGCGTTTTTTTTCCGTACGCAATCAGGCGCTTCTGGATCGGGATTTGTCTCCGGGCGAATACATCTACATTTATGTGCTTGTTTATTATTCCTGGCTGAACAAAAATCCCGGAGACGGACCGGATCTGTTCCAGCAGGGGGATTCCTATTCTTTTTCCTTTCCGGCGGAAGGCCGTCATGATCAAACCGAGGCGGATCGGACCGAACACATGAAAAAGGAAAGGACGCTGACGATGAAACGGCAGGCCGGCAGAACCCTTCTGCCCATGCTCCGCAATCAATACGCCGAAATCGAAAAGAATCCGTCCGCGTATGACCCGGCCTGGACGCGGCGGCTTAAAGGGGAAATCGATGCGTTGGAAGGTGACTTCGACCGCCTGCCGTATGAAGACGGCCTGCCTTCCGCGATTTCCGGATCCTTTGAGCCCTACCGCGCCCGCCTCGAGGCGGCCTACAACATGACGACCAACGCCTTCGAACTGGGGTCGTTCAAAGAGTTCAGGTAAACTGAACGATTCCTTTCAGTTCCTCATCTCAATCATTTCCGTTTCATCCTGTGGGTGTTTTGATCCGTGACGGCGTCGAAGGACTGGGGCCGTTTCCCGCCGGGATCGAAATGAATTTCCGCCTCATCGTCGGATAAAAACCTCAGAATTCCGACGGTCGTCACCCACTCCGAACCTGGGTTGCTGAATTTGCCGACGCAGAGGTCGATGGCCCAGGGTTCTGTGGAAAGATCGAGTTTGTACTCTCCCTTGTGGGTTACGGCGGTGCCGTCGGGATGGTGTTCCGTCAACGTGTATGACATGTCTTCCCGGAACACGGCCTCCCCGCCGGACGTTCCATACTTTGAGGTCACGATCCAATCGCCCAAAAGCTTGGATGCGGCATCCTGCTCAACGCCGGCTGCCAAACCATGAATGACAGCCAGGCCCAGCCCTGCGCACAACAGCGGCCCGGCGAAGATAAAATAAAGTTTTTTCATGATGACTCCTTCCTTCCTTCATTTCTTGGTATCACACCGACTAATCGATTGCAAGGATTGATCGCCCCAGACCTTGTTGCTTACCTTGTTGCTTGGCTTCAACAAGTCGCACATAACAAATCAATTCCGTTTCCGCCAAACTGTACGAATTCGCTTAAAGCTGCGTTTTCAGGGCAAAACCAGGGTTCCAAGCGATTTCGTTCAGTTTGAGAAAACAGCAAAAAATGTAAACCCATGCGGAGCCCGGCCTGTCGCGCTCCTTTCTCACATCGACGCGAAATTCTGGACTTGACATCCCGCATCCGAATTCTTAACTTGATAACAAGCAAGAGACCCCATGCCCCCCGATTTATGGATGCTATATGAACGGATGGTGAAAAGCCGTCTGTTCGAAGACGCCGTCGCCGAGCTCTGGCGCGACGGATCCATTTCGGGCGAAATGCACCTGGGAACGGGCGAAGAAGCCGTTGTCGCGGGCGTCGTCGCCCACCTGCGCGAAGGCGATGCCCTGGCCCTGGATCATCGCGGCACCGCGGCGTTGCTGATGCGGGGCGTGGATCCTGTTCTGATCCTGCGCGAGCTGCTGGGCCGTTCGGACGGGTTATGCGGAGGCATGGGCGGGCACATGCACCTGTATTCCAAGGATCACTTGGCTGCGTCTTCGGGGATCGTCGGCGCATCGGGACCCGCCGCGGCCGGTTTCGCCCTGGCCGCTCAGCACTTGCGGCCGGCCGCGATCGTTGTCGCCTTCTTCGGGGAGGGTGCGGTGAACCAGGGCATGTTGATGGAATCGATGAACTTGGCCGCGGTGTGGACGCTGCCCGTTGTGTTTGTCTGCAAGGATGACGGCTGGTCCATTACCACTCCCTCCGAGAAAGTCACGGGGGGCAACTTGCGCGATCGGGCCAAGGGGTTCGGTCTCCCGTTTGTTGAAGCGGACGGGTTGGATGCGGCCGCGATGTGGGATGCGGCCCGTGGCGCCGTCGAACATGCCCGTTCCGGCCGTGGACCCATCTTTCTGCATGCCCGCTGCCTCCATCTCGAGGGACACTTCCTCGGCCTGCAATTGATTCGGGCCGTCCGCGACCCGCTCAAGGAGATGCCCGGAATCGCCCTTCCGTTGACACGGTCTTTCCTGTGCCCCGGCGGGGCCGCCCCGGGCGAGCGGTTGGCCGGACTCAAGACCGTCGTGGACGCGCTTTTCCGGACGCTGCGCGATCCCCGCCGGGACTCCACGCAGGATCCCATTATCCGCGCGCGCGCGGCGCTCGAAGCCGAGAGCCCGGAACGCCTTCAACAACTGGAAGACAGGCTCAGGGGAGAGATCCACGGCATCCTGCGATCGGCCCTGGAGGAGGCGCCGTCATGAGGGTCATGTTCTTCACACAGGCCGTGGATGACGCGCTCGCCCAAGCCATGGCCGACGATCTGCGCATCGTCGTCTTCGGAGAGGATGTTCCGCTGCTGCGGCGGGATCTGCTTGTGCGCTTCGGTCCCCAACGCGTTCGGGGCGCGCCGATCAGCGAAAGCGCCTTGCTGGGAATCGGGACGGCCGCCGCCATGGCCGGGTTGCGCCCCGTCGTGGAAGTGTACATGGCGGATTTCCTCGGCGTGGGCATGGATGCCCTGCTCAACCATGCCGCAAAAGTCGAGACCTTCTCCGGCGGCCGATGGACGGCGCCGCTTGTCGTGCGCGCGCCGTGCGGCGCAGGCTACGGCGACGGGGGACAGCATGGGCAGTCTCTCTGGGGATGGCTGGCGCATATCCCCGGGTTGATCGTGGTTGTCCCCTCCACGCCCGCCGATGCGGGAGGTCTGATGACGGCCGCCTTGCGGCATGACGGCCCGATCGTCTTCATGGAACATAAGCTGCTCTCGGAGACCTGGCTGGAATTTCTGGGGTCGGGAGGACGGCGCACCGTGTACTTCGATGTTCCCGCGGCCGGCGCCAGGGGACCCGTGCCCAAAAAATGGGAACCGCTGCCTTTCGGCAAGGCCGTCCTCCGGCGGCCCGGGGACGATGTGACCATCGCCTGCGTCGGCGTGGATGTCCACCGCGCCCTGCAAGCCGCGGAATCCGTGGAGGCGGAGGGTGTTTCAGCGGCGGTTCTGGACTTGCGAACCGTCGCCCCTCTCGACAAGACGGCCCTCCGCGAATCCGTTGCCCACACCGGGCGGTTGCTGATCGTCGATGAAGACTACGAGGGCTTCGGACTTTCGGGCGAAGCGGCCGCTGTCATCCTGGAGGGGGGTCTTCCGCTGAAGTTCACCCGGGTGGGCACACGGACGACCATCCCGTACGCCCGTGACCTGGAAGATCAAACCCTGCCGAACGCCGGCCGCATCCGCTCCGCGATTTTGAAGCTTGTCGAGAATAAACACCATCCGCCAAACTGAACGAATTCGCTTAGAGCCGCATTTTCCGGCCCCGAAATGAGCCTCTAAGCGCTTCTCTTCTTTCATGTCGCCGTGCATGCTGATATAATACGGCCGGAAGGGCGCGATGACCGGTCCGACTATCGGATCACTCCGGAAGAATATATTAAGTGTGCTGGGAAAAGTCTCTCTATCCGGATCCACTGGATCGTCAGGCCGGATGCGCAGCAGTTCCAAAAGGATATGCGATCGATCGCCCTGGATATGCTGGGGTTGAAAAGCCTTCCATAAATACGGCAAAATGGAGCTTCTGCGATGGTTTACGCGGCGAAAACCACTTCTCCCTGCCGGGCCAACTCAACGGCTATCGAGCGACTCTCCCGCCACTCTCGTGAGGTCATGGCCATCGCTTCAATCGGCTTGAAGACTTTGTATATGGCTTCCGAGATCATGTCGATCCGTTGCCAATAATCCATTCCGGAAAAATCATCGGATATGACAACGATATCGATGTCGCTCCCTTCATGCTCTCTTCCGGCGGCATAAGAACCATACAGGACAATGCGCTCGATGCCGATTCCGTTTTCCTCGAGAACAGCCCGAAATCGGTCGATGATTTCTAATACTTCCGCTTTATCCATATAATCGCTAACCATGTCTTAACTATAGGTTTCAGGGAAATAAATGTCAATTGGAAAGGTCCGCTTTCTTCCAGCCGCGCATGCTGATATAATGCGGTCGGAAGGGCGCGATGACCGAAAAAGCAAAAGAGGCGATCCGCCGCATCCTTTGGGACTATCGGATCACTCCGGAAGAATATCTGAAGATTCTCGATGGAGAGGACTGCGCGCCCGGATTTGACCGCCTCTGGGCGCTCCGCCGGGCCGTCGAGGGAATGAACTACTACGACCTGATCGAAATCGTCGGCCTGGACCGCATCGCCCGGGACTGGGACGCCTTGAAGCCCTCGATCAGAAGCCGGTCGCGGGTCAAGGGGATCGACTATGTGCTGGGAAAAGTCTCTCTATCCGCTTCAAGATAAGGTCTTGGCCGCCGTCGAAACCGCCGGCACCGGGTTTTATCTGACGGGCGGGACGGCCCTTTCCAGGTTCTATTACCAACATCGTTATTCCGAAGACCTTGATTTTTTCGTCAACGACGCCGACGATTTCGATCGCGAAATGACGGCCGTATTTTCAGCCCTGCGAAAAAACGCCGTCGCTTTTGCCGTCATGGTCAACGAGGACCGATTCCGCCGGATCGATGTCGAACAGGCTCTTAAGGTCGAATTCGTGAATGACGTCCCGTTTTACCTGGGGGAACGGCAAAAAATCCCGGGCGCGCCGTTTTCCGCCATCGACAACCCCCTGAACATTCTGGCCAACAAGATCCCCGCGCTCAGAGACCGCGACGAACCGAAGGACGTCGCCGATATCCGTGAAATCGCACTGAAGATCCGTCCGGATTGGCGGGAGATCTTCAGCGCCGCAGAGTCCAAGGCAGCGGGTATTTTTCCCCCTGAAATCGCCGAAAAGCTGGAGCGTTTCGACCCGGCCCTTCTCGACCGGATCCACTGGATCGTCAGGCCGGATGCGCAGCAGTTCCAGAAGGATATGCGATCGATTGCCCTGGACATGCTGGGGTTTAAAACGAATCCATAAGGTGCTTCCGAATAACCCTAGGAAAAATCCGCGCGCCCGTATTGACTTTCTCCTAACCCGGTGTTAAAGTCGGCTCACCGATTCGGGGATATGCCTTATGGGGAATTTCGACGCCTCGCGCTTCAAGGCGGCCCGCGAAGAGACGGGCCTCACCCAGGAGGCCTTTGCCCGCTCCCTGGGCCTGTCCGCTGAGTTCATCTCCCTTCTCGAATCCGGTAAACGCGCCCCCTCCCTCACGACCCTCTCCCGGATCGCCGCCTTCCTCAAGCGCGACATGGGCGATTTCCTGCCCTCCCGCGAGACGACCTTCGCCGTCCTCTTCCGCGCCGCCGGCCCCGCCTCCCTCATCCGCGACGAACTCGCCGCCTTCCAGCGCTATGCCGAAGACTATCTCCGCCTCGAAGAGCTCACCGGCCGCCGCCTCGCGTCCGCCCCGCTCTACGCCTCGCTCTCCGGATTGAACGGCGCCCGCCTGACTCCCGCCCGCCTGGCCGCCGAAGAGCGCCGCCGCCTGGGCCTCGGCGACGAGCCCGTCCGCGACATCTTCGCCCTCCTCGAACGGAGCGGTCTCCGCATCCTCCGCATGCCGCTTCCCGCCGAAGCCTGCGTCTCCGGCGTCTTCATCCACCTCGACGACCGCGACGCCTCCTTCGCCCTCATCAACTCCACCCAGACCGTATGCCGCCAGGCCTTCACCGCCGCTCACGAATACTGCCATTATCTCCGCGACCGCCACAGCGCCCCGGTCATCGACGGCTTCGAGATCTTCGCCGCATGCGGCCTCGGGTCGCAGCCGGGCGCGCATAACGCAACCGCGGCGCCTGCATCCTCGGCCGCATCCGCCTTGCCCGATTCCGTGCCCGAGTCTTCTGCGACGCCTGTGACGCCCGAATCCGCCACCGCCTCAACATCCGCCGCCGCCCCCGCGGACGCCGGCGAGCCCGCAGCATCTCGGTCGCCCACCCCTCACCCCGAACGCGAGCAGTTCGCCCAGGAGTTCGCCGCCCACTTCCTGATGCCGCCCCTGCGCGTCCTCGATTTCGTCGAATCGGAGATCGGGAGCGGGGGAGGTCGCCGCCTGTCCTTCGACGACGTCCTTCTCGCCAAGCGCTACTTCGGCGTGAGCGCCCAAGCCATGCTCCGCACCCTCCGTGACCTCGATCTCCTGACCGCCGCCGAATTCAAGGATTATCTCGCCCGCGACCCAGCACCCCGGGAGCGCGCCGTCTTCGGCGACACCGACGAAGAGTGGGAGGGCGCGCCGGGAAGCATTGTTAAGGCGGATGAGAGCGGCCGAGGCGGCCGGGAGGGCGCGGGCGCCATCGTCTCGGACAGGTACCGGCTGTTGAAATCGGAGGCGGAAGCAGGAAAATAACATGCATACCCTAAGAATGTTTTTGGAATCTCCGCCGCTTATTCCTCCGCCTACGGCTTGGTATCTGTCCGATATCGCGGAATCCCGGGGAAAGCAGGCGTTTTTCACCGGACAGTCTCCCCAGAGACTCAGGGTCCTGCGCGAGCACGCCCTGATCGAGAGCGCCGTCTCCTCGAACCGCATGGAAGGCGTCATCGTCGAAAAGGCCCGTGTCGCCACGGTTGTTTTCGGCAAGTCTCTGCTCCACGACCGGAACGAGGAAGAAATCAGGGGTTACCGCGACGCTCTCAGACTGATCCACGAAAAGGGAAAAAATCTTGAGGTGAGCGAAGACACGATCCGAAGACTGCATGCCTTGACGAGGGCGGAGACAGGCGATGCCGGTCGCTATAAGCTGAAAGACGGCGACATCATCGAAAAACTTGCCGACGGCCGTATTCGGATCCGTTTCAGGCCGCTTTCCGCCGAAAACACGCCCCGGGCCATGACCGGGCTTGTCTCGTATTGGAATCCCGGAGTTGAAGACCGCCGGATTCCTTTGCCGATTCTCATGGCCGCCTGGAACCTCGATTTCCTATGCATTCATCCTTTTCGTGACGGCAACGGAAGGGTGTCGAGGCTTTTGATGCTGCTCCAATGCTACCACCTGGGACTTGAGGTCGGTCGCTATATCAGCCTCGAAAGACACATCGAAGAAAACAAGGAAAGATATTATGAGGCTCTGGAAGAAAGTTCAAGGGGTTGGCACGAGTCCCGGCATGATCCCTGGCCATATATCAACTTCGCTCTTTACACAATTAAAGCCGCCTATAAGGAGTTCGAGGAACGCGTCGGCAATATGGCGGGTCCCCGCGGCGCAAAAACCGATCTGGTGCTTTCGGCGGTTCGCTCATTCCCGGGTTCTTTCTCGCTGTCCGACTTGGAGCGGGCCTGTCCGGGAGTCAGCCGCGACATGGTCAGACATGTGCTCAAGAAACTCAAAGCAAACGGCGAGGTATCTGTTTCCGGACGCGGGCCGGGCGCCAGATGGGAAAAGAGGTAATGCCCTCTAATGAGGGTAATAATAAGGGTAATAACGATGACCCCAAGTGAAATCCGCTTGAAACTCGCAATGTTCACGTGGATATCACATGGAATTGTTTCTTTAGGGTTGACATGGTAAACAATATTGGCATAAATTGTTTATCGAGGTAAACAATTATGGATAACACCGCCCTGCAAAAAGTCATCGCCGACTGGCTCCGGAGCGCGGACTTCCCCGCGTCGACACCCCGGGAAGCTCCCGTTCCCACACTCGACCCCCCTCGGCCGGTCCTTTCCGTCGCCGGCCCGCGCCGCGCCGGAAAAACCGTCTATCTCTACCAGCTCGCCGCCGGCCTCCTGAAATCCGGCCGGGCCGTCCGCGAAGACATTCTTTTTGTCGATTTCGAGGACTACAGGCTCCGCGACTTCCGCCCCGAGGACATGGATCGCCTCCTCGCCGCGTTCCATCAACTGACGGGCCGCTCGCCCAGCCGGCTTTTCTTCGATGAGATCCAGCGCCTCCCGGCCTGGAGCCGCGTCGTCCGCACGCTCCACAACACCCGGAAATACGCCATCGTCGTGACCGGAAGCAACGCCTCGCTTCTCGGTTCGGAAATCGCCACGGAACTCCGCGGCCGGTACGAAGACGTCCTGATTCTGCCTTTTTCCTTCCGGGAATTCCTGGCTTTCCGCGGCATCTCCTGGTCTCCGGCCCTCCTTTCGACGCCCGAAAGCGGACTCGTCCTGCGGGCTTTCGACGAATACCTGCGATACGGCGGATTTCCCGAGGTCGCCGCCGCCGCCGACGAGCCCGCGAAGCGAAAGCTCCTGCAGACGTATTTCGACACGACGTTTTACCGCGACATCCTCGACCGCCACGGCATCCGCGCCCGCGATCTGCTCGATCTTCTCATGAGAAACCTCCTCGAAGGCTATGCGTCCGTCTTCTCCATCTCCGCGTTCGAGAAACAACTGAAAGCCCACGGCCTTCCCGGGAGCAAGCGAAGCATCGCCAATTACCTCCGCTTTCTGGAAGAAGCCTTTTTCGTGACGGTCTGCGAGAAGTTCGATTATTCGCCCCGGAAACGCACGATGAATCCGAAAAAAATCCATCTCGTGGACACCGGCCTTTCGCTCCTGAGCGGCTCGTTTTCCGAAAACCGGGGCCGCCTGCTGGAAAACGCCGTCGCAGTGGAGCTTTTCCGCCGCCGCGAAAAGCCCATGTATTTCAAGGGCCGGGGCGAGTGCGATTTCATCGTCCGCAGGGGAAACCGTCCCGAGGAAGCCTGGCAGGTCTGCTGGGAGCTCAACGCGGCCAACAAAAAGCGCGAACTGAACGGCTTCGCCGAAGCGCGGCGCGAGCTCGGCATCACAAAAGGCGGCATCCTGACATACAACCAGGAGGAAACGCGAACCCTCAACGGTGAGAGTGTCCTCGTCCGGCCGGTTTGGAAATGGCTGTTGGATGCGAATTCAATGCAGGCATGAATGAAGGCATAAATATGGGCACATGGAGGGCAAGGCGATGAAATCCGGCGAAATCCGAGTTCTCGGCATCGACTTGGGGACGACCAACTCGGCCGCAGCTGAGATCGTCTGGGAGCCGGCCTCCGGCGCGCCGCCCGAGGTCCGCGTCCTCGAGATCGAGCAGCCCACCCGCGAGGGCGTCTTTTCGAGCCCGCTCGTGCCCTCGGTCGTCGCCGTGCTGCCCGACGGCGCGCTCTGGGTGGGGGAGGGGGCCAAGCGCCTCCGCGCCTTCCCGGCCGACTACGGCCTGCTGTTCGAAAAAACCCTCTTCTACGACACGAAAAACGAAATGGGCCTCCGTAAGACCTACTTCCGCGCCTCCGAGCCGCTGAACCACGCCTCGAAAATCGCCGGCAAAGTGCTGGGGTTCATCGCCGGCGCCGCGTCCGCGATCCCCGCCGCCGGCGCATTGCCGTTCGATTCCGAAGCTCCCGGCCGCATCGCCGTCACCGTCCCGGCCTCCTTCATGCTCAACCAGCGCCGCGACACCCTCCTCGCCGCGGGCTTTGCCGGCCTGCGCATCTCCGACGACGACCTTCTCGACGAGCCCACGGCCGCGCTCATCGACTTTTTCATGTCCGGTGGACTGCGCCCGGGGCCCCGCGCCGCATCAGGCGGCGGTTCGTCCCGGGCCTCCGGAAGCAATACAAACAGCCAGGTGGGCTATTCGGGCGGCGAGTCAGGCGATCCCGACTCGCCCGGGTTCGAGCTTCCGTCTAATCGCCCCGCGCTCTGCGTCGTCTTCGATTTCGGGGGCGGAACCTGCGACGTTTCGGTCGTCGAGATCTCCCGCGCCCCATCCGACGCGTCATCCGACGACCCATCCGATACTTCAGCCGCGGCTCTCCTCCGCCACATCCCCCGCGGCCTCACGATCTCGCACCTCTCCGTCTCCCGCTATCACCGGCTCGGCGGAGGCGACATCGACGCGGCCATCGTCCACGACATCCTCATCCCGGAGCTTCTCCGGGAAAACGGCCTCGACCCCCTGGCCTTGACCTTCGCCCAAAAGAAAAAAGGCCTCGAGCCCCAGCTTCTCGGAAAGGCCGAAGCCCTCAAGATCGCCATATCCACCGAGATCAGCCGCCTAATAAAGTTCGGCCGCTACTCGCGCTCCGGCGCCGGCGCCCCGTCCCCCTCCAACGACCCCGCCTCCATCGTCGTCCGCCAGCCGTCCGCCTCCTGCGTCCTCGGAAAATCGACCTACACCCTCGCGCGCCCGGCCCTCACCGCCGCCGCGTTCGAAACGCTCCTCGCGCCCTTCCTCGACACGGAGTTTCTCTTTGCCCGCACCACGGAATTCCGCCTGTCCCAGTCGATCTTCGCCCCCCTGCGCGACGCCATGGACCGGGCCGACCGCGACCCCTCCGACGTCGACCTCTGCCTGACCGTCGGCGGAAGCAGCCTCATCCCCCAGGTCCGCGCCGCCCTCCTCGCCTTCTTCCCCGCCGCCCGCCACGTCTTCCACGACGACAGCCTCGACTCCAAGCTCTGCGTCGCCCGCGGCGCTGCCTGGAACGCCCTCCACCTGGCCCTCCTCGGCCGCCCCTTCATCCGGCCCGTCCTCCACGACGGGATCGCCCTCGTGACCTCGGACGGCCGCCTCAACCCGCTCGTCCCCTCGGGCGTCGAGCTGCCTTTCCCCGCCGACGGCTCGTTCCTCAAAGAGCGCCTCGCCGTCCCCCTCAACGCCCCGCGCCCCGTCCGCGAGCTCCGCTTCGAGATCGTCGGCGAATGCGACAGCCAGCCCATCTTCGACGAGATCTGGCGCCTTCCCGACGGCGTCTCTCCCGGCGACGCCCTCCAGCTCGAATACCGCCTGACGCGCGGAAAGCAGTTCGAATGCCGCGCCTCCCTGATCGACCCGCCCTCCGCCTCATCCGCCGTAGCCGCCTCCGCCCCGTCCGCGCGATCCGGTTCCTCCGATCCATCCGACCGCTTCTCCTCCTCCGCGTCCCCCGGCGCGCCCTCCGCCGTCCTCGAAAAAACCGTCGAAAACCCCCTGGTCAACATCGCCAATCCCGGCGAAACGCAGGTCAAGATCGAGGAGATCGAAGAGGACCTCCGTCGCCGCAAGGGCGGAACGGCCCGCGACCGCGAAACTTACATCGAACTCGCCCGCCTCCACGCCGAACTCAACCAGCACGAAAAGGCCCTGGATTACCTCCGCGCCGCCCAGAGCCGGATCAGCCGGCCTGATTTGGAGATCCTCAACCTCCAGGGGATTTACTTCACCGAACTCGGCGACTATCGACGGGCCGAAACGGCCTTTCTCGAAGCCGACAAGGTGAGCCCCTATTGGGGTGGTCCGCTCTTCAACCTGGCTATGAACTTCAGGCAGCGCGGCCTGCACGACGAGGCGCTGAGGACGATCGACCGGGCGCTTCTCAAGGAAGAAGATCCCGGGCCCTATCTCGCTTTCAAGGCCGTATGCCTCCATTCTCTCGCTCGGCAGGACGAGGCGGTCCGATTGGCGGCCGCATCCGTCCGCGCCTTCCTGCCGCCTCCCGTCCTCGACGAATGGGCGCTGGGCTGGCTGCAAACGGCCGCCCGGATGGCCGGCGACGACGCCCTGGTCAAGCGCGCCGAGTCCGAACTCCGCAAGCGCCGGCGCGCCGGCATCGATCTCCGCGGCGACGTCACGCGCCCCGACGCCTATGCCGACTCCGGCCCTCCGCCCGACTCTCCGCCCGGCAAACCCCGAAAGGGCCGCGCCTCATGATCACCTGGCTCGTCCCCCGGCAGGACCTGACGCTCGACCAGCGGCGCGCCGTCGTCATGCCCCCGACGCTCAACCGCATCGTCATGGGGTTCGCCGGTTCCGGGAAAACGCAGATCCTCATCCACCGCGCCGACCACATCGCCCGCACCTGCCGCATCCCGCCGGACCGCTTCCGCGTCTTCGTCTTCACGAACGTCGTCAAGCAGTACATCCGCTCCGGGTTCGAGTTTCTGGAGATTCCCGACGAGACGGTCAGCACCTTCGACATGTGGTGCGTCACCCTCTACAGGAGCCACATCGCCCGCAGCCTGCCCTACCTCAACGGCGGCTTCCAGCCGGACTTCGACCTCATCCGCCGCACGGTGCTCGACCTCGTCGGCCGCAAGACGTCCTTCCGCAACTCCCTGGAGTTCGTGCTCGTCGACGAGGGCCAGGACCTGCCGCCCGTCGTCTACGACATCCTCCGCATCGTCGCCCGCCACGTCACGGTCTTCATCGATCCCCAGCAGAGGATCTTCGACGACGGCGCCGACCCGTCGTTCATCCGTGAAAAGCTCGGCATCGAGGCCCCCCAGGTCTCGCTTCTCGGCGCCTACCGGAACGCCTCCTACGTGGCCGACCTGGCCGCCCACTTCATCGACGATCTCCTCAAGCGCTCCCAGTACCTGGCCCAGGTCGGGGCCGAGCAGCGGGTGCGGGACCGGCCGCTTTTCTTCACGGCCGCATCGACCGAACAGGAGATGGACCGGCTGGCCGAGATCGTCCGCCACCGCCAGGTCCAGAACGACCGCATCGGCATCATCGTCGCCCGAAACCACCTGCTGAACTCCGTGGCCGGAGCGCTCGCCGAACGCGGCGTCGAGGTCGAACGCGCCGTGTCCAAAAACAAGGACCGCGCCGCCCGCGGCCCCTGCGACTTCGGAAACCTTGTCCCCAAGATCGCGACCTTCCACCAGGCCAAGGGCCTGACCTTCGACAGCGTGCTCCTCCCTCGCCTGACCGCCGCGGCCCTGGCCAAGTTCTCCCTCGACACGCGCCGTCGCCTCCTGTTCACGGGCATCGCCCGCGCCGCCCAGTGGGTCTATCTCAGCACGGTCGAGGGCGAGGAGGTCGCTGAGCTTGCGGCGCTCGATGACGCCGCGGCCCAGGGCCAACTCACCGTCCAGAGGGCGGAGGACTGGAGAGGCGGTGTGGGAGTGAGGCGTCTGGTGAAGAAGCGGAGGGGGAGGGAGGAGGATGATGGCACAGGGCTGTTGTTTGGAGTGGGGGAGGAGGAAGGGGGAGTGGAGGTTGAGGATGATGGGTATACGGTGTTGTGAATTCATCCCCCTGTTCACCTTGAGAGGTGATATACGGGGAAAATGAGCTTGAATAATAATATCTCAAAGCAAGAAAGGAGTCTGATGGCTCATACCGGTACACTCTTTAGCCAGGATGGCTTCCTATGAGGATTTATGCCGGCGTCACAGATCAGGATTGGTTCGATTATTTGCGCTCTCAGCCCGGCATCGACGAGGTCAACTTCTGGCAGCCATCGCCTAGTTCAGAATTTCGCGCCCTCAGCAAGGGGGACCTTTTCCTCTTCAAGCTGCATCGCAGCCAAAGAACAGAAAATCGTGATCTGATTGCAGGGGGCGGGGTCTTCCTCTATTTCACAACTTTTCCGATCTCTTTCGCATGGGAGAATTTTGGAATCCAAAACGGAGCGGGCTCATACACAGAAATGCACCGGCGGCTTATCCGATATCGAAGGATTCAGGATAATCCTCACGAAGATTTTCAGATCGGTTGTATCATTCTCACCCAACCGTTCTTTTTTGATGAGTCATTGTGGTTTCCTGCCCCCGAATGGAGCGCATCGATTGTTCGAGGCAAGGCAAAGGGCTACGAACTCGACAAGGAAGCCGGTCAGTTTATCTGGAAAAATCTTCAGCACGCATGGCAGGTCCACCGTATTCATGACCTTGATAGAGAAGCCCAACGGATCGAAGAAGAACGAGCCCGCTTTGGCAAGGAAACCATGATCAAGCCCCGCCTTGGTCAGGCATCATTTCGGTTACAGGTCACCGATGCCTATCGACGGGCCTGTGCGATTACCGAAGAGCATTCCTTGCCCGCCCTCGAAGCCGCTCATATCAAGCCCTACACCGAAAGCGGCCCCCACGCCGTTTCGAACGGCTTACTTCTCCGAAGCGATTTTCATCGTCTCTTCGACCGCGGCTACATCACGATTACGCCGGAATATAGAATCGAAGTCAGCCGCCGCCTCAAGGACGAATTTGAGAACGGCCGTTCATACTATCCGTTTGATGGTCGGCCTGTTGCTCATTTGCCGCCCAATCCCATCGATCATCCATCTCGAAATTTTCTTTCATGGCATAACAGAAACATATTTAGGGAATAGATCATACATTGAGAAATAGTATGTTTGGGTTATTTAACATGGTCTGGTGAAAATACAATAATTCAGATAAAGCCATTGATGAGCTTAAGAATGAGTTATTCGCAAAAATAAAATGATGTGGCATAAAATGAACAGAAGAAGCAAAATAGGGCCAATCTATAACAATGGGGCAACATGACGGAAAAAAGAAAAAGAGGACATAGGCAAAGACTCAGAGATCGCTTTTTGTCGGGCGATGTGGAGTCGCACTCTGACGAAATGTTGCTGGAACTGCTTCTCACCTTTGCCATCGGGCGCAAGGATGTCAAGCCGCTCGCTGAGGAGCTCATACGGGTTTTTGGCAGTCTCTCTAAGGTCCTGTCCGCCTCACAAGATGAACTTGCAAAGGTGAAAGGCTTAGGACAATCGTCGGTCGCTTTGCTCAAAGTGGCTGATTTCATTGCAACAGGAGCCATCAGATCTGTTATTTCAAAACCGCCTCCCGCCAAAATGGCAGCAGGAGCAACACATCAAAAGTTGTTTCAAAAATTGCCGAATGAAGAAAAACCGAACCCCTCGTCTTCCAATCCCCAAAAAAAGAAACAGGTGGAATCGGTAAGTCCCTCTGTCGCGGAGCGGAAACCGGAGTCTCCTGAAAATACAAATGAGCGTAGCGTGAGTCCACCCTCTTCAAGGCCTTCAAAGGAAAATACTACCTCTCCAAAAAACACTCGGCGTAAATTTCAGGTCAGCAACGGCTACCTCCTGGAGTTTGATCAACTTGCTCGGATTCTTCATTTCCTCCTTGAGAATCGACAGGCGAAGAAAATTAACCGCAAGGTTCTGCAAGAAGACACTGGGCTTGCGGATCGACAAGTTGAAAGCTTGATCAGCATTGGCGCGGCGATGGGATTGATTAAGCCGGGAAATCAGGTGTTGACGCCGACAGGATTACTCTTTGCAGAACATGATATTTTCATTGAAAAGACAGGATCACTGGAGTGGTGTCACTACGTCGGTGCCGGCTCTTTTCGCAATCTGATCTGGTTTGAAATATTCAATCACCTGCTGACTCAAGCATCGGCAATGACACAGGAAGAGTGGACTGAACGTCTCAGAAGCGATTTGGCAGGGAAATACGGCAAGAGGACAATCAGCAAGGGGCTTTACGAAGAGGTTCGTTTTGTTGTCGATGCCTACATTGAACAAAATCTTAAAAACTTAGAGATTTTGCAGCGTACGTCGGACGAATGCCTCTACCGTCGCCGTTACACACAATTTTCGCCTCTTGTAATAAGTGCCATGATTTATGATTTCTGTGCTGCAAAAGGCACCCATCTTTTCCAGGTTAGTGAGATGGCGGCAACACCTGGCTCCCCAGCCATGGTTTTCGGGCTTGATGCCGCATCGTTCCGGCAACAGATCGAAGGGCTTCACGAACGTGGCTGGCTGCGGTACGAAACCACCCACAACCTCGATCAAATTCGTCTCAAGCCGGGCCTCTCGGCGCTCAGTTTTTTGTCCGCCCATTTTGAAGACCGCGAGCCGCGTGAAGACAGCGAGCAATCACCGGGAGGCATTTTTCAATGAGCGATCCTGTCAACATGGTTCTACTTGTGAGATCCCTGCCCTCCCGCCCCCGCGGTCGGGCTTGCATCGTTCTGACCCATGAGTACGAGGGCCAAAAAGAGTGGGCTACAGAGTTGGCTCGCCAGACTGATTCCGAACATCTTGATCTGCTGGAGCTTTTCGCTCAGGACGTAAACCTCGGCAACAAGATCGGCCAGTTCCTGATTCCAAACCTTTTCGATTTCTTGAAAAGGTATGACAAGGCCCCTGTTTTAATCGTCTCAGGCATCGAGTTTCTCAAGGCCACCTGGTCCGGCCAGGCAAACAGCGTCGAACAGTTCACCACCCGTGTGGAAACCTGGAACCAGAAGCCCTGCCTGTTATTCGTTCTTCAATACGACAAGATTATCGCGACCCGTGAATTCCGACGCTATCGTCAGTACACATTCGTGGTCGATCAGAAGGAGACCCTGGCACTATGAAGAATAACGGCCTGTTCAGCTCGCTTTTTATTGAGGAATTGAAAGACGTCGTCAAACTCGACGATGCCGCACAGGGCCGCATGGCGACCCTGGCTCAGACGTGGCGGTCCCGGAATTCCCAGGACACCGAGTCCCTGTGGGAATCTTTCTTGAAACAGGCGTTGAGCTATCTCGAGTTCGTCCCTCCCGGCAATCCCATCGCTCCGGGCGTTTACCCGCTTTTTGAAGACTGGGGGTTTAAAAACTGCATTGGAGTGCTCTATCTTGCGCCGCCTGGATCATATATAGACAACACATCCGTCGGAAGCTTTTACCCCGCCAAGCTTCTGGCGCAGCTCAGGGAACGTAAGCTCAACTGGGGAATCCTGACAAACGGTGCCCTTTGGCGGCTTTACTCCACCAAGAGTTCAAGACCCTATGAAGATTACGTGGAACTGCCCTTAGAGCAGGCGCTGGAAGGATCGGATGAGGCTGAATATGGCCTTTTCGAGCGATTCTTTCACAAAATTTCTTTCATTGCAGAGGACGTTGATGATGCCGAGGTTGGACAGCAGGATGAATCCGTCGGCGTTTACAAGTGCAGGCTCGACCGCGACCGGGAACAATCAGAGCAAGTGCTTGAAGACAGCGTCAAGACACCTTTTCTTGCCCAGGTGGACGAGGTCCTGCAGTACATCTGCAACGGTTTCATTTTTGACACCCAAAAAAGCGGCGAAGAGTACACTGAGGAAGAAAGGGCGGAAATCTTCGAGAGTGCCGTCAAGCTGATTTACCGCTGCCTGTTCCTGTTTTATGCCGAGGCCCGGCGACTGCTGCCCTCGGACCCGGAAAAAGCTGATCTCTACCAGCGGCACTCCATCCAAACACTCTGCAAGGAGGCTCGCAAATTTCGCTGGGGTGAACGCCACGAAACGGATCAGTATGATTTGTGGAAGCATCTCAAAGGGTTGATAAACGCCGTGAATGACGGTGACCCGGAATACGGCATCATGGGCTACAACGGCGGCCTCTTCGATGACGAAGAGGAGCCGTTCCTGGGTCAACATCAGCTGCGCAACGATTTTATGTGCCGAGCGCTTTACCTGCTGGCATTTGTCGAACCGTACAACAACGAGCCGGACGGAGAGTACGCCATACCCTATGAAGACCTTGAGGTTCGTCACCTTGGGGAGCTTTACGAGAACATCCTGGAGTACACAGTCCTGCTTGCCGATGCCGACCGCATCCGCCGCCGCACCAAGAAGGGTGTGGAGATGCTGTTGGCTTCCCAGACATCTAAAAAACAGGGTGACACCCTGATCAAAAAGGGGGATGTCTATTTCGGTGAATCCGCACTGGAACGTAAACAAACTGGCTCGTATTACACGCCTGAGGCGCTGGTACGTTTTCTCAACGAAAAAACCATCGTCCAACCGCTTAACCAAAAATTTGAGCAGGATTATCGAAATCGGTTCGACGAGCTGTTGGAGCAGGCGCGGAAAGGACACGATGTAGGCACCCGCCGCGGGGCGGCACAAGCCGCCTCAGCGCTGGTCGAACGTTTTGTCGAAGAGGAAGTGCTGGAATTCAAGGTCTGCGATCCGGCAATGGGAAGCGGACACTTTTTGGTGGACGCAGCTAACCAGATGGCTGGCCTAGTGGTCGCCCTGCTTGAAGAGGTGCCCCATGTCAAAGGAATGCGGGTTTCAGTCTCCAGCTGGCCCAATGACTGGCGGCGTCGCATCACCCGCCACTGTATTTACGGAGTCGACCTTAATCCTCTGGCCGTTAACCTGGCCAAACTGTCTCTTTGGCTCAACTGTTTTGCCATCGAACACAAGCTGACCTTTCTTGACCACCACGTCCGCTGCGGCAACAGCCTGATCGGCATTCGATCACTCGATCAGCTCGCTTCCATTCCGGAACGTAGGAAGGAGAGCACTAAAAGGAAAGACCAGCAAAGGCTGCTGTTTGACTACAACGACCTTTCCTCTGCCCTGGCCGAGGCTGGACAGGGTATTGCGTCCATCACCCAGATCGATGAGGACGACACGGACAGCCAGAAAGCCGTGTTGGATGAAGCGCTCGATGCGACGTCTCATTTGCGCCCCTTGGCCGATCTTTTTACGGCTTACCTGATGGACCTGGAAATCCAGACTGATGATTACAAGGACATATTTGAGCGGCTCGCAAAGGGGATGTCTGTAGCCAACACCCTGAATCCTGCGCTGCCTGAGATTCTGGAAACGGTAAAGGCATATCGAAAATGGCACCATTTTTATCACTGGCCTCTGGAGTTTCCCGACGTATTCGGCCTTAACGGAGTGGGAGGATTCTCGGCGACGGTCGGCAATCCACCCTGGGACGTACTGCAACCAAATACTCAGGAATTCTATGTCACTTATGATCCGGATTTCAGAAAATATAAAAAACAGGAAGCATTGAAGGTCATTAATAAACTACACAGGCAACATCCGATTATAGTTGAAAGGTGGCAGAAATATGAGGCGGGATTTAAGGATGCTTCAGCTTATTTCAAAGAGCCCGAGGCATATACATCTCTTCAGAAAGGGAAGATTGATCTTTACAAAGCCTTCCTCGAACGTTTCTTCGCTATTTTGAAAAACAGCGGTCGCATGGGGATCGTGGTGCCGAGCGGACTTTATACAGACCAAGGGTGCCAGCCATTGCGACAACGGTTTTTTGGTAGCAGCCAAATAGAGTTTCTGTACTGCTTTGAAAACCGGTGGCCCACTGTTTTTAGCGCAGTGGATGGTCGCTTTAAGTTCGTCACCTTCGGCACACAAAAAGGTGGGGAAACGGACCGGTTCAAGTGCGCCTTCATGAAACATAATCCTGAGCGATTGCCTGCTATCGACTCGATATCTATAACAATGACCCTTGACCAAATTCGTAGGTTCTCTCCAAGCACCCTAACACCACTCGAAGTAGAGGATGCTCGCTCCATTGATATACTTTCAAAATGTTACGAAAATGGTGAGATCATAGGGAGTTATAAACAGATAGATATCTACCAGGAACTGAATGTTACATCAGATGCTTCTATTCTGAACACTGAAAGTAAGGGCCTTCCGCTATGGGAAGGGAAAAACATATGGCAATTTGATCCTTATTTTAGCGAGCCAAGATTTTGGGTAGAGGAAAACAACGCAGCGGATCTGGCAAAAAAGAAATATCACAATTTACCAAGGAGAGGTCCCTCTCACTACCGGCTTTGTTTTCGTGGAGTTGCTGCCGCAACAAATGAAAGGACACTAATTGCCACCATTATTCCTCGGCAGTATCTATGTGAAGTAAAGTGCACATGCATTAATATCAATACACAGCAAATAAATTCATTACCTGTTCTTACAATACTGGCGATATTAAATTCGCATGTCCTCGATTTTTGTATACGCTTTCGGACAACATCTAATGTAAATATTTTCCACATTGAGCAGTTACCATTACCTTTGACAATGCTCGCTGGCGACTCCTTCTTAATTGCTCGTGCACTTAGACTTATTTGTGTGAAAGATGATTTTTATGCGCTCTGGGAGAAGACCTTTTCAACCAGCTGGCAGTCTCAAACTTTCTGGTATCCGCCATCAGCCCCAATCGATGCCTACGGTCCTGCTCATGAACAGGAAATCCGAAAACGCCTGCGGGACGGAGCCAAAAATCTAACACCAGAATGGGGACCCCATTGCGGCGTGCACGACCGCATGCCCGACCGACGAGACACCGGCGACAGGGCACAGCTTCGAGCCGAAATCGACGCCTACGTGGCTCACCTTTACGGCCTTTCACGCGATGATTTCGCCTACATCCTGGAAACCTTTCCGGTGCTTAAAAAGAAAGAGAAAAAAGCCTTCGGCGAGTTCATGTCCAAGCGCAAATGCCTTGAGGAATACGACCGATTAACACCGATTGTGGAGAGCCTAAAATGACCCAGGAGAGCGTGAAAATCGAGTCAAAAGATCTGTCCATCGAAGATCTGTATAAAGATTTTTACACTGTTCCCGATTTCCAGCGTGAATTTGTCTGGGAACGTGAACAGGTTGAGAAGCTGCTCCAGGATGTGCTTGATGAATTTTATGATGAAGATGGAATTATTATAAAGGGAACCGAGTATTTTTTGGGCAGCATTGTCGTATGTAGGGCGGATGATGGAACATTTAGCCTTATTGATGGTCAGCAGCGGATGACAAGTATTTATCTGGTGCTGTGTGCTATCCGCGATTTACTGAAAGAGATTAACGAAGAACCACACAGTACCTTGCTCAGCCAAATCGCGTTTGCATCGATAAACGACTATGGTGAAGAGGATTTTAGACACCGATTAGTTCTTCAGTATGATGATAGCAAGGGGATCTTAAAAAAGATAGTCGATGATCCTGCTCATCTGGAAGAAATCGCCGAAAACACCATTTCAGTCAAACGCATCCGGTCTGCTTATCAGGATATTTGCGATTTTTTGAGAATCAATTGCGATTCTTCACCAAAGAAGCTCAAGCTATTCTATGCCACCTTTACCAAGCGGGTAAAACTGATCCGCATCATTACCCCATCCCTTACAAACGCCCTAAAAGTTTTCGAGACGGTTAACGACAGAGGAGTTGGTCTGAATGCGATGGATTTATTAAAGAATCTGCTCTTTATGAAGACATCTCCTGCTGAATACCCAACGCTTAAACAGCGCTGGAAGGATTTAATCGATACCTTAGGGGCTTGCGGGGAAAAGCCTCTGCGTTTTCTACGATATTTCATCATGGCTCATTTTGAACTTGATTCAAAAAAACCCCTTCGAGAAGACGAAATATACGATTGGTTTACAAAAAATTCCAAATTGGCCGGGTTGGAAGATAAACCGCTTGTTTTTCTTAAAACGCTGCTTGAATGCGCGACTTCATGGCGTAGTTTTCTAAGTGCCAAGGACGTGACCGGGGCCATAAACCCTTATCTGAAAAACCTCACACTATTAAGCGGTGCTGCACGTCAGCACTTTATATTGCTTTTAGCCGGGCGTCATTTGCCTCAGCAGGAGTTCTCTCGACTGTGCCGTGCGATTGAAAACCTATTTTTTTGTTATATTATCACCAGGGAGCCTACACGTACTTTCGAACGAAATTTCGCCATTTGGTCTGCCGATCTGCGGAAGGCCAAGGACGAAACCGCCTTGGAGCAATTCATACACGACAAATTTATGTCAGATCTTGAAAAAAGGCGCGCTTCATTTGATTTTGCTTTCAAGGAACTGAAACAATCGAGAATCCAACAATATCGTATGCGGTATATTCTGGCTAAGCTAACCCAGTATATAGAGCAACAGGCCTGGAATAATCCGGCTCACGACAGCCTCGACCAATACATCGCCTCAACGGTTGAGGTGGAACACATCCTACCGCAGAATCCAACAAACGAGGTGAAAGAGGCCTTTGATAAAAAAAAGCTGTATAAAGAGTATGTTGAAAAACTCGGTAATCTTACGCTGCTTGAAAAGACCATTAATACTTCGGTTTCAAATGACCATTATCAGAAAAAGGTACCTGGCTATCGCCAATCTTCCTACCTCTTAACACGTTCTTTAGCTGAAAAACCGAAGGTTGGATTGAACACCCAGCTAAATCGTGCCGTGGAACATTTAATCACTTTCGATCAATGGAACTCTGAGGCGATTGAATGCCGTCAAGGCATGTTGGCTCGCCTTGCTGTATTCGTTTGGGATATGCCCGGAAAGCGAAAAATGCCGGACGACACCACTCCCGATTTAATAAATTCTGAAGGGGGAACAGACGATGAGTAAAATAAAGGACGTTGTCAAATTAAAATCCGGCTATGCCAATTTTGTTGAGCTTAAAAGCGCCTTTGAAGCGGTCCAGGAAAACGCCGACCGCATGGCCATGTATCGCCCGACCAAGGCCCACCGTCTGGCGTTTGAACGCATTTGTCGAGGGCTTTATCAACCCAACGACAAAAAGTTCTATTTACTCAGCGGCTCTTATGGAACAGGTAAGTCGCACCTTTGCCTGATGACGGCCAATGTGCTGAGCCGTTCCAGCGGTGACCCTGAAATTGCCGGGTTTTACGAGAACTACGCCAAGCTCGATCCGGAGAAGGCCAAGCTGTTGAAAAACATCCGCAAAGATGGTCAGTACCTGGTGGCGATCTGCGACTACTACTCGGGGCGTCAATTCGAGGATGTGGTTATGAAAGCGGTGTTTGATGCCTGCAAGGCCAAGGGACTGGATGCCGGCGTGGAAACGGAGTTTGACGAGGCGGAACGTCAGCTGACCGAATGGGAAAAAAAGGGAGACAAAGGCGGCATACGCAATTTTTACGTGGACTTCGGCAAGGTGCTCGAAGCGGTGGTTCCCGGACTCACAGTTGATCAGCTTAGCGCCGGGCTCAAGAACTACGATTCGGACGTGCTGGACAAATTCCGCACCGCGTTTAAGGAAATGATGGGTGGTGTTGAGTTTCAACCTCGGTCGGGCAATCTGATTCCCATTATACGAAAACTGGTGAAAAGCCAGGTTTTCAAAGACCGGTTCAAGGGGCTGGCTATATTCTTTGACGAGTTCGGGTTCACCCTGGAAAAAGCAGGCTATTCAAAGGACATCTTGCAGGGGTTCATGGAGACCATCTGTAAAAATGAACCCAACGTTCTGTTCGTCGGATGCATTCACAAAGATTTCAAATCTTACGCCGACCACTTCAGCAAAGACGACGCGGCCGTCATGAGCGCCCGCATCACCCAGGTGGACCTGCTCAACGAAGGCATCGAGGAAATCATTGGGGCCATCGTCGAAACTGAGAAGGATAGCGTTGCCTGGAGGAAAGAGATTGCCCCCAAAACTGGCATCTTCGATCAACTGGTGCCGCCGTGCAAGTCCCTCGATCTGTTTCCGTGGATTGACGATGTGAACCGCATTCGTGAACGTGTGCTGGAAGACATCTACGGCGTGCATCCCATGGCTTTGTCCTGTTTGTTGAAGCTCTCCTCGGAGATCGGTTCGGATGCGCGCAGCACCTTTACTTTTTTCTCAGGTGATGTGGGCGGTGAAAAAGGGTCGTACGCAGACTTTATCGAAAATGCCGACGTGACGGTTTCCGGCGGAAAACTTAACCTGTACACGGTGGACCAACTGTTCATGTTCTTCAGCAAGGAGTTATCACAAAAAAATTTGGAGCTCCGGGACCGGCAGCGGCAGTTTGTCAATGGCTATTACGCGAGCATGGACGCACTGCGTAAGGCGGCAGAAGGCGAATTGCTAGGTTTTCAGGAAGACGAGCGCATCCAGGTTCTCAGAACAATCCTGATTTATCAGCTGTGTCAGATCCCGACGAGCTTGGAAAATATTCAATTTGGGCTATATTGTCTGAGCAACTCTGAAAAAAAACAGGTGGAAGGCTATTTAAAAGACCTGGTCAAGAACGGTGCGGTCTTTTTCCGGCAGCAGTCGAAAACCTACGAACTGGCAGCAAGTACCGGCGAGGACCCATATGATCTGATTCAACGGTACGTCGCCGACCCCAAATTGCATCCATCGGATATGGTATCGGCTTTTCTCGAAGAGGTTGCTGGAAAGCACATCCCTGAATTCGCCGAAGCCAAGGGCCACAACCTGGCTTTTAGCGAGGACAAACGTTTCCGAACCCGTTTTGTGCGGGCCAAGGACCTCGGTGATGCGCTTTGGGACGAAATCCGAATTGACTACACCGAGAGTCGCAACAAGCCAGGCATAAGCTTTGAAGGCACCCTTGTCTATGTTCTTTGCGAAGACGACAGTGAGATCAATGTGGCTCGGGAGGCAGCCAAGGCCGTTGCTCATGAAAATGTGGCTCTGGCTGTGCCCCATGCGCCGCAGCCCTTTGCAGAGATCCTGCTCAGAGTGAAAGCGTGTCGGCATTACCTGCCGCCCAACGAGGCGGAAAAGATCAGCGCCCAGACCGAGTCGCGGCTGAGGGACATCTTCGAAAATCCCGAAGATGGATATCTTCAGATGTTGCAACGCGTTTATCGTGACATTGCGGAGGGCAGCGGGGCCTGCTGGTACTGGCAAGGCGGCAAAGTCCTGGTGGATAAGCCGAAACAGTCCCACAAACCGGCGGACATGTTGTGCGAGGAGCTGTTCAAGAAGCGATGCCGGATCAAACACCCTGATCTGAATTTCTCCCATGACGAAAAATGGCGCATGGGTAGAAACACCGCTTTGAAGCAGGCTGTAGGCGTTCTGCTGGGCGCGGAAAAGGTTTTTATTGACAACGGCAATCCCGACAATCACGGTGAGAAGCGGTATCTGGAAAAAGTCTTGCTAAGGGGTGCAGGGGCTCTAAAGAACGCCGGATCAGAAGGTGTTGTGTCCTACTTCACGTGCGTGACCGATCCCGCCAAACTCCACGATGATTTTCCGGTTTTCAAGGAATTGTGTAATCGCCTTGCTAATCTCAATCCAGGGGAAGCATTTTCAGTGGGCGCGTTCCTGGATGAAGCCAAAGATGCACCCTTCGGTGTTGGCGGTACGCCCCTAATCCTGTCGCTGGCGCATGTCATTCGGGCCTATGGCGAGCGATTGATTGTGTACAAAGACTCCACGCAGATGGTGGAGCAACCGCTCAGGAGCTATGACGACCTGGTCAATATTGTAGCGGATGCTGCTGCCAAGACCGTGTTTGTCGTCCGTGACATTTCTCAGGCCCAAATAACGCTCGTCGATCTGATTGCAAAAGCCGTTGATGCGCCGCCATTGAGGCACGGTGAGATCCGGTCCCTCAACTCCGCATTTGAAACATTTAAACAGTGGTGGAACGGGTTGCCGGCTGTTGCCAAAGTGATCGGCCTGTATGAGGAAGATCGAAAGAAACGCTTGATGAGTCTCAAGAGCCTGATGGATGGGCTAACCGGCATTGTGGACCGATTTGATTTCATGCTCGAACAGTTACCTGCTGTGTACAGCGGCGTTCCGGTGGGCGACACCCTGACGGAAAAGGATGCCCAGAGCATCTGTAAAGCCTTCGCCGAAGACGTGAGTCTTTTGAACTTGGGTGAACAGCTCGCTCAGCGGCTTGCGGCGCAGGCAGTTTGTGAAATATTCGGTGCCAAGGGTGACATGATCGAGTGCGAAAATGTGGTTAACAAGTGGTACTCGGGATTGAATCCAAGCCAACGCGATCTACAAAAGTGCGATCACGAAGACGCGAAACAATTCCTTTTGCGTATGGCCGATCATTCTGCCGCCTTCAGCACGAAAATTGTCAAGCTTCTGCCTAAGGATTACGGATTTGGTGCTGTAGCAGAGTGGACGTCGCTGCACATCAAGGACTATGCAGCAAAAATTAAACAGGCGAAAGCCGAGATCGACAAGGCCAAGCCGGTTGTCTACAAGCCTGTAGTTGATGAAGGCAAAAAAGAAATTCGTGAAACTGAGCAGGTTTGGGTAAAAATGCCTGAAGGGGTCAATTCATTGGTTTATACGACAGACGGCAGTGATCCACGAACATCCAGTAGCGCAAAAAAAATAACCGAAGATACGAACCTCGCTGAACTGTTAAAGAGTCGCTCAAATGTTAAGATCAATTTGCGAGCGGTTGATAATGAAGGCAACTATAGTGATCTGGTTAATTTAGAACTTATCAGCAAAGAACGAAAATATGAAATTCAGGAAAATTTGATCGGAGAAGCATCTTTCAAATGCCCTAATGATGTGGAAGGCTTAATGGCTGTTATGAAATCTATTATCGACTTTGGTGTGAAAAAAAAGATTTTAGACAAAAAGACGGCTGAACAAATCGCAATACTTTTAAACACCATTAACAAAGACAATAAGGAAGAATTGCGTGACAGAGAGTAAGCACCAACCATCCATCAGCTATATCGGCGATCTGACGTCTACTCTACCCGAAGGTGTTTTTTTGGTGGAACGGGAAGAGGATTATGTGCGTGCATGCCGACAATTGTCCGCCTCTGGGGCATTTGAATCCGGCCTGAAAGTGTGGGTGCGTTCAAAGAACCACTTTACATGGCTGAGGGATTTTACTGAACAGATTGGCTGTCCAACCTTTTTCAGTGAAAAAACGCCTCGCCTGGTACTTGCGGAAAAGTGGAATGTAGTTCTGCCTGATTGGTTGACGGATGCGGACGTACTTGACCAGGGACTTTTGAATTTAGATGTAAAGCCCCAGGCAGGACAAACGAGCTTCAGCAATCGACTGTTGGCGCACTTCTTGGGCTCAGTCTTCGAAGAGGATGCTTTCAACGCGAACGACCTCGTGGATGTGATCAAAGCGCTTGTCAGCGCTGATGCTAAGGCAGCCTTCAAACAATATCCCGTACTGTATCGCTCCCTGGAATCAAAATGTGAAACGTGGGCGCAGCGTAGTAAGTTGGTGTGGGTGAAGAATCTGTGTTCCCGCATTTCTGAAAACACTGGGGACCTGTGGCAGTGGCTCAGTTTGTGGGCCTGTTTGCACGGCTATCCTGAAAAGCTGTTGGAATATGTTTTGACTCCTGAGCAGGTTCTGTTCGTTCGGAACATCCCTGTTGAGGCGGTTTGCGATTTGCCTTTGGAGCCTGCGGCCAGGGAACAGATACTCACACAAATTGAGCTTTTGTTTGAAGAAATCCAGAGCCAAGTCACTTCCGGTGATGAATTCCGGAAGGTATTGGGTTGGACCTCCGGTCGGCTCTTTCAGGAGTATCACTTTATTTCTAAGATGCTCGGGAGCCGTCAATTTTCTCCCGCCACAGAGGATGTTCAACAAGTTCAGGTAAAGTTCAGACATTGCCCGGGTGTGAGTGAAAGCAGCCTAAACTCACTCCGACACTACATTGCACCCTCCCGACCAAGGCTAATCGGCCCGGAGGAAAAGTGGGACAGCGCAGAGTGGATACGATGGACCACAGAGGAATACACGCCGTACCGCACCTGGCAAAATTACAACAAACAATATGACGAAGAATTGGAACACGCCGTTGCTCGCTTTTCCGACTGGTTTATTGAGGAATACGCCGCCATCCACAAAGATCCGAACCTCAGCCTGGCCCACTGTCTGGCCGACATTTCTTTAAGCGGAACGGAAAAACAGTTGTCGATCATCCTCCTTGTTGACTGTCTGCCGTTGGAATTTGCGGGCCTCCTGGACAATGCGCTCCGTAACGTCGGCTACAGCCGCCATGACTTAAGGTATCGTTTCGCAGCGTTGCCGACCATTACGGAATACAACAAGCCAGTCTTGGTGAGTGGGCAGTGGCAACATGGCCCAGGAAATTATGATGCCATTCTCAAGATGCGCGCCCAGGTCGACTGGAACAACACAAAGGTTGTTTATCTTAGCAATTTGAAGGCGTTATCTGAACTGCCGGCACCGCAGGAGTCTGCCGTTGTCCTTTTGAATTTCTTGGATGGGGACGAGCTGCTACACTCAGACGTGGAATCAAAAGGAACATCTTACGATGAAGAGCTGCATCGGTTGTTTGCGCGCATGGCAACGTCTGTGGGCAGAATCTCAAAAGAGTGGGCTGGGACAAGGGAGCGTGTCAGCGTCTACGTGGTGACGGATCATGGTGCCTGCCGAATATTGGAGGAAGAAAAGAAATCTTTCAATTCCTCGGTTGTCAGCAAGCTGTTTCCCGAAGAAAAACATCGTTTCGCCGTGCTGGACGAGAAACAAGTGGGAAACATCCCCGACAACCTCTGGGAGTTGGGGTATCAATTCAAACAACCCTATGTGCCGGACAGCAGAGTATTTTTCTTGCCCAGGGGGCACAACACCGTGAGGCGGTCCAGCAAAGCAAAGGGCTTTTTGCACGGTGGAGTGACGCCGGAAGAGGTTGTGGTTCCCACCGCTTTGTACAAATTGGTAAAAGCTGCATGGAAAGATCCCGCTACGCGCTTCCTGGACTTGGATCTGATACGAGAAACAGGCAGGGCCAAGTTCTATATCCAGCGTGTCGTGACAGTAATAATTGAAATACAGAATCCGAACGCCGTGGACATCCGCGTTCTCCGGGCCAGTGTGGCCTCCCCCGAAACCGATCTTAAGAGCTGCGATGTCGGGGTCATACCGGCCGGGGCCGTGAATACGATCCAGATGAACTGTTATTTCAAAAAGGCGGCTTTGGGGGAGAAGAACCTTGAAATCGAGATCGCATATGAAATTTCCGGCGAACAGCACACTTATACCCTGACGCTTGAATGTGAATTCAAATCAGCCTTGGCCGGCGGGTTCAGTTTGCGAGACCTTTGATGGAGGCAACAAAAATGATGAAGTCATTTGAAAGCAAAGCAAAGGACTATTACGGAGAGGTCGTTATCAACAAAGGTCTCATGGGAAAGGCTGGTTTCGGCGCTCGCGCGATTCCCGTTTATGTCGGTGAGTGGATCATCAGCCAGTTCATGGACGGAGATGAACTCACTGAAGACGGCCGAACAGAAATAGTCAACACGATTTCTAAATACTTGCCGCAAAAAGCGGACAAGAACACGATCCTGAATCGCCTCATGGAGCAGGAAGAGGTTCGGATATTGGATGATTTCAGGGTCAATGTCAACCTGGAGCGCCACACGCACGATCTGAGCATCCCCCTTCTGGACGTCAGCAACGGAATGGTTCAAAAGGACATTATTGATAACAATCCCATGCTCTTGAAGACGGGTATGTGGGGTCTGGGCACTTTGAGATATGTGCCGCCTGACGGTGAAGACGTCAAAAAGGGGCAGATATGGATGGTCGAATTCAAGGCATTTCAGACCCCTGGGGTTGATCTGGACTACTTTCGGGATTCACGCAAGCACTTCGACATAGACGAGTGGATTGACCTCCTGGTGTCGAGTTGTCAATTTAATCCCGACGTTCACCGGCTGTCTCAGAAACTCCTGCTTCTCAGCCGAATAATCCCCTTGGTCGAACCCAGGGTCAACATCACAGAGTTGGCTCCGAAGGGAACCGGCAAATCATTCGTGTTTGACAACATCAGCCGATATGCGGCCGTCATTCCAGGCGGAAAGCTTTCTGCTCCGGCACTGTTTTTCAACAGCAACACAAAGCAGATTGGCCTCATACCGCGCTATGACGTCGTTGTGGTCGACGAAATCCAGAAAATTCATACCGATGCATCCGGCGAGGCCATGGCGGCGCTAAAGATGTACCTTGAAAGCGGAAGGTATCGCAGGGCAACGGGGAGTTTAGGAACGTCTGAGTCTGGGTTTGTGATGCTCGGTAATATTACCCTAGGAAGCAACAGGCTGCCGCTTTATGAGAGCGACGGGATATTTAAGGAACTTCCGAATGCTCTTCAGGAATCTGCTTTCATTGACCGCATTCACGGGCTGATCGAGGGTTGGTTCATGCCCCGCGTTTCGAGAAACACGCCATCAAGAACACTTGGGTTCAAGGGTGATTTTTTCAGCGAGGTGTTGCATGAGCTGCGTGTTGATTTGCGGTATGCCGACTATGTCTCACAGAGTTTGCACCTCCCGCAGTGTGAGGACATGCGCGACAACAAAGCCATTGCGCGACTGGCCGAGGGATTCTTGAAACTACTGTTTCCAGATCTCGTCCTGAGCGAGGAAGAGTTCATTACCTACTGTGTAAATCCAGCGGTGCGCATGCGGCAACAAATTCGGGATGAGTTGTCGAAAATCGACCAGGAATACAAATGGGTGACCATTAAAAGCGAAAGCCCTGACGAGTTTCAGCTGTCTCACCCGGATGAGAAACCGGACCCTGAACAAGAGGCGCAGAAAGTCGATCCGTTGTCACCAGACCGAAGCCCTGAGGAAAAAACGCTGGATATCGCTGAAGGCCAGAGAGGGATCTCTTATGAGAAGCTGTTTCTGCCGTATCTCAAGGGCGCAAAACTAATCAAGATATGCGATCCATACATTCGGCTGCAGTACCAAATATACAATCTCATGTCTTTTTGCGAAATGCTCGACCCAACAGATGGGCCCCTGAAACTCGACCTTGTTACAGCGTGTGATACTTATTTGGAAGCCGAGCTGAAGACGAAGCTGAACGAATTAAAAAAGGGGTTGAGCCAGGACCACATCGAGTTTGACTATGTATTAGCTGACAACATCCATGACCGCTGGATAGAAACAGATACCGGCTGGAGAATACTCCTGGGTCGCGGTTTGGATATTTTTCAAAAATCGGATGACAAGTTTACCCTGGGGTTTATGGATCAAACCAAACGGAAGTGCAAGGCAACAACCATTGCTTATACACGGATAAAAGACTCACGGCTATGAAATATGGATTTTTATGAGCTCGGTACTAGACAGTTGTGTTAAAAGAAGTTTGATTTTTGTGGCCATCATAACTCTCTTTATTTATACGTTTGAGCTGTCGGTTCATTAAGCCTGTCCAAAGATCCGCGGACCTTGTCCTCCCGGACATAGAGCCGATCGTTCTCCCAGTATTAAATGAGGCAAACTGCTTCTCAATATATTTGGACAGAGGGGAAGTTTTACTAAAAAGTAAATCTAACATCTGTCTGGAACAAGATTAGCCCAAGTTCGCCAGTTTCGGAAGTGCTTTTGTTGATAAACATAGGTATTCCGACGCAACTCGGCCGGGCATTCCGACGGAATCCGGCCACCCATTCCGAGCGAAGCCGGCCACTTTTAGCGGTTTTTTCGGAATAGGTGGCCGGAATGAATCGGAATGAAAAATTTTTCTGAATAAAGTGAAGTCGTCGCCGGGCTTTTCGGGGTAAGGTGTCTCATGATCCCACATGGAAAGGAGACACGGATGCCCGCGGAGAGACTTCCGATGCGCAAGATCAAAGAGACGCTTCGATTGAAAGAGGCCGGGTTGTCGGTTCGACAGATTGCCCGAGCTCTGAACGTATCCAGAAGCAGTGTTGCGGAATACCACAGGAGGGCGGCCGCGGGAGATATAACCCAATTTTGTGTATGAAAGGAAAAGGAAAGAGCGTATCCTATGTTGGCTTTTCAAATTCAACATGGACCCGGAAGGGTCCGAAAGGATACGCTCATAAACAAGATTACTGCAAAAGAGGAAAAAGATCGAATGGTTTCTGAGTCGCGCTCTTTTCTGGACAGAATCATTCAGGAAGGGGCGCAGCGCATGCTTCAGGAAGCTCTGAAGAACGAAGTGGAAGAGTACTTGAGCCGGATGGAGCATCAGCGGATTGAGGACGGCCGCCGGGCGATCGTCCGGAACGGTCATCTTCCGGATCGCGACCTGGTCACGGGTATGAACGGACATGCAAGAATCACCCCTTGTGAGCAACAAAAAATCACCCCATGTGTCTCTGAAAGGGGTTTTCTTTATGAGATCGGAACCTGTAATGTTCCTTCCGATATGGACATCAGAAGGAGATGGGATGATCAAGTCAGAAGTGTGGCACGAGATACACAGTCGGTTCAGGCTCAAGGAGACCAAGAAGTCAATTGCCCGGACCTTGGGGTACACATCCAGGCAGTCCGAAAAGTTCTGCGACAGTCCGGTCCTGCCCCTTACAAGAGGACGAAATCGGAGGCGGCGATTCTCACGCCCTATAAGGCCTATATCCTCCGGCGGCTTGCGGCCGTGGGATACTTGCGTAAGAGAGCTACCTACCAGGAGAAATTCCTGACAGACCTCATGGAGAGGGCCCTGCTGCTTTGAGGGGGAATTAGGAAGATTTCTAGAGTGAGAAAATTATTGTTTCTGAAACGTCTTCCTTATTGAACACTAATTCTTGTCTGAAATGGTATAAATTGGCTATATTACTCAACAAGATGCCGCGATATTTAATGGACCATTGTCTTAACAATCGACGAGATGGCTGTATAGAAAAAGTAAGATTTTCAAGGTGGCCAAAAGAGCTTAAAAAAATAGATGCAATCCCAAAATTTCCGATCGGAATGTATCAAGAAGAACTTGACGAAATATGCGAAAGATGTCCAATCTCCATTTTTTTTATTTATGACCGATGTCCAGTATGCGGAAAGAAAAGTTTAGCAATAAATTCACCCAAAAAAACTGTTTTTTCAGGAAGAATTGAAAAAATCATTGCTTACAAGTGTATATGTCTCCATTGTGGAAGGGATCTTTATTGCAGGTGATAATGAAATAATGTCTTTTTAAATGATTTTTACGAAGAGTAGTTAATAGTTTTCCCAATTATTTCCATTTTTACGACTAAACGGTTAGAGGTGGTGATAATAATGAGTATTAAAAGGAGAAAAATGTGAAAAAAAAACTTTCTGTTCTCTATCTTATTGCAGTGCTGATTTTTGGAATTATTTCCGCAACTTATGGAGTACCTGCAAAAAAAAGCTGTGAAGATAAGCATGCAGAATGTAAGATGAAAGCTGTTCAGGATGGAAAAACATGGTTAGAAATTGGGCTCCTTCTTCAAATGTGTGAATTATCGTATGATATATGCATCCTCCAGGTTGACCCATAATATTCTGAGTAAGCATGGAAAATCTATTTTCCAAGAAGGTGGGAAACCTGCTTGCCACGCTATAGGGAAATCTTCTTACCGCAGAGATAGGAATGACGTCCCTCCCATTTTTTGGACCAAGGGGGTGATAGAGTTTAGTTGCTATTATAGGCATAATCAGACCGAACAGATCTGAAAAGCAAGGGACAAAGAGGTGATCCGATGGATAGGATGAAACGAATACGCAAGCATAACAATGGCCTGCAGCGGATGGCGTTACGCCACCGCTAAAACTTATCGGTATGCGCCATGACGGGAAACGTGAGGCTTGACGAAATACTGCATCCCCGAATCGCCGGGGAATGTATTAAGCTGTACTTGGATGGTCAATTCAAGCACGCCGCTCGGGAGGCGATGACACAGGTGGAATTAGCCCTGAAGGAACGGGCGGGCGTCCCGAAACTCTACGGGATCAGACTCATAAATTCGGTTCTGGGTCCCGGGAGCGGAGTGAAGCTCCGTCTACCATTCGGCCCCGAGACAGAGAAGGAAGTACACGCGCTCTTTCAAGCCGCTTTTGCATACTATCGAAATTATGCGATTCATCAGGGCAGTCTCATTGATGAGAAGGCGTGCCTCAGGATCATGGTACTCGCTACCGAATTGCTTGAGCTGATAGGTGCATCAAAGAGGAGCTTAGCGAATATCGGCGGCGTCGATGGCCTCATTAGACACGCTGCCTTTGCTGATCGAGATGAGATTAAAGATCTTTTGAAGTTCCTTCATGAACGCGTTGTCCCGGAAGACGCGCCTGATGGCTTCTTTGAGGATCTGGCAGAAAAGGGCTACTCCCCGCAGAAATTGGATGCTCTCTTCGATGTCGGTCTGGTTGACTATAAGGAAAAGGAAGTGGAGATTCCTGAATGGGGATGCAATGAATTAAGAGATGTTTCCGAGAGGATAGGAGTATTCTTGCTGACACCATTAGGCAGGCAGGTACTTAACGAGATTCAAAAGGCTGGCGTATAACCTATGATCTTTCTCCCGAAGATTTTGAATATATCCTTTTAACCTTCTCTGTCTGCGCCAGAAAACGGCCTGAATATTTCGGATATCTGAAAAAATGAATTGTTGGGTGGCAAACTGAATGCAAAGGAGAAAGGGATATCAAGTAATATTCATCCTCTGAGTGCGGCATAATTCTTGTTGCCGCTGCGAATCATAAAGAATATAGCGCTGAGAAACAGGACGGTCATGCGAAAAAGGGGAACTGATCCAAAGAGTATTCGATAAATGTGGATCATCTCAAAAGAGGGAATACTAACAAAATGGGAATTCCGACGAAACTTGGTCGGGCATCCTGAGTGAGTCCGGCCACCTATGATTTGCTTGACAATGATATATCCACTTGCTAATCTTAATTCTGCCTAAAGGGGTGATATGAAGGTTGTCCCAGAAGTCAACTTCGTCATAGAACGGAAGCTCTTTTTTCCTTTTATCCCCCTCCCTTTCCTCAAATGCGCAATGTTTATCGGGTCGCAGATCCGTATAGTTGTAATTAGACGCCTCAAGGGGATTTGTTTGTGAGCAGCGAGCCAAGAAGCGATATCACTTTGAGGGAACCCAGCTCAAGTCTCAGCGAGCATCTGCTTAATATCTTCAAAGCCGTCCTCGCCTCGGCTCCATTCTGCGGGGGAATCGCATCATTGATGTCCGACTACATTCCCAGTAGACGTTTCAAACGTCTTGAGGCCTTCACTCAGCGAGTTGCAGAAGATCTGAATGTACTCAAAGACAACGTGCAAAAGGAACGGATCGAAACTGACGAATACGCCTTTATCTTTGAGCGTGGACTCCGTGGTGCATCGGATTTTCCGCAGCCAGAAAAACTTGATGCCTTCCGGGGAATCCTTGTCAATTCCTTGTTGCCCAACGATTTAACCCAAGACCAGCGCGAGTTCTTCCTTACCCTAGTCGAACGACTCTCTCCAGTTCACCTTCGAATCCTCCGGTTCATGGGAGATACACACAACTACCTATCTGCAATGTCAATTCCAATAAGCAAGATCCAAGGCGGATTCTCCACCTTTTTCCCGGTCGCTCTTCCAGGAGTTGGCCTACCTGTCATTCGTGCTGCCTTTTCAGATCTCTATACGCTCGGCCTATTAAATACCAGCCCGGACGTCTTCAGCACCATGACCTCGGCCCAAGGCCTGCAACTCCTTGGCAATCGGCTTACCCCACTTGCAGAGACGTTTGTTCGATTCTGCAAGTCACCTACGTAGCGACCGTGTTTCGGCGCATAACAAGGCGATACAGCCAATCGGCTTAGCCGATGGCTAAACGCTTGGGTGTTACACGGTGGAGATATGATGATGGCAAGGGATCTAGTCTTATTCCTGGGAGCAGGTTTCTCGCTGGATGCGGGACTTCCCCTGATGAGAGACTTCAGCGAGCTGAGTGTGAAGACCCAGCCAGGTCTGGAGAGTCGTCGGGGATACGTAGGAGAGCTGTTACGAGAGGCCAAACATATCTACGGAGAGTTCCGGAACTGGTGTATGTCCTCCGGGTTGGGAGGCTTCGACTGGAACAATGTGGAAGACGTCTTTGGTGTAGCTGAAGTCCTTCACAAGACTGGGATTGAGCGACTTACGCTGGGCCACCGAGAACTCCCGATTGCATATATCATCCAAAATATTGAACTGTGGATATGGAAAACTTATCATCAGTTGCAGATCAAGCGGAACGAGCCTCCCAGGGCGTTACCTGTAGATCGGGATCCCTACAAGAAGCTATTCTTAATGCTTCGTGATCTGAATCTCGCCTATCGTACGACCGTTGTCACGACCAACTACGACATCGTAGTGGAGTATGAATGCTTCCTTCATGGTATCCTTTGCGGCTATCCAACAAAATGGGATTCCAATTTTTCGGCGGGATATGGATCGGATTTGTTCGTTGATAAATCACAACTCAATCCCCCTGGGCCAATTGTTAGCAAACTCCATGGAAGCATTAACTTCTTTAAAGGAATAGGCGGCATGTCGAGAGGAATTGCGATAGCTGCTGATCTTGGAGATGGAAGGGATATTGGATCAAGTCGTGGCAGTTTTTTTAAGAATGAGCCTGCTGTCGTGGCCGTCGGCGCAATCGAGTTGCTCCACGAACGATACGGCCGCAAGGCTTCACCAGCAATTTTGCCGCCAAGCTATGCGAAGCTTCGCAGAGAGCCTTGGTTGACCGATATGTGGCGTACCGCTTTGAGTGCGCTTACAGATGCAAGAGAGGTTATCTTTATCGGTTACAGCCTTCCACCGTCTGACGGGTTCATTCGGTCCCTGCTGGCCGGAGTCGCAGCTCGGAGGAGCCACACTACGCCTCTGAATGTGACCGTCATCGACTGCTCTAAAGACGTTCGAAAGAGATACGTGAAAATGTTTGGGGCCATCAAGCCTTGTCGTCATCTTAAGTTTGCTGACGCCATAAAAACCGAGATCCCTAGAGTGCTCGAAAGATTAGCACATCTGTAGTAATGAGATGTCTTTTTACAGCCAACAGTCTAATAAGCCATTGGTGTTGAAGACCGCCTCCGGTGACTGCAAAATAACAGCAAGGCGTTAGGACAGCTTGAAGGAGTACAAATGACGAAAAAGGGTTTGCCGCCTGAAACATCGCTCGATGAGGTGATGGTGCGGATTAAAGAGGCATATCGGAATCCCAATATTGGCTGGATAAAACAATTGACCCTTAAAGAGGGACCGCGGACATTCAGAATCGCGACGTTAATGGAGATTGTCGACCCACAGACTGGCGAGCGTCACCACTATACCCTGAAATTGGACAGCATAGACCGGCGCAAGACGGGCTGGTTCAGCAAACCGGATCGATCGATTCGCCTCGACGGTCAAGATCCTGACGAGATTGAACACTTGCACCGCTTTCTGACAGCTCATCTGGAGGGGAAACTCACGAAAACGGGAGATCTGCATGTAATCGGGTCTGAGGATTTTACGAAGCTGGGGAATCTGATTGCCGAAATTCCAAACCTGGCGGCGCCAGACATGGTGGAACTAGTTAAGGTTATACTTCCGCGTATTCAAGATGCCCACGATTACCTTGATGAGTTCATTGAGATATTTGAGAAGAGTGATCCTAGAATGGTTGAGTATATGGCAATCGCTGCGCAAGTAGTTCAGTATCAGATGGCTTATGATTCTTTGGTGAAACTTGTTGAATCAGATGTTTCGGTCGAGCATGACTACCATAAACTTCTTGAGGCTAATCCATGGATGTTTGGAAGCGAATACAGTGAGCTGCTAGACCGACGGAAATGGACACGAGACGAAAGCCTTGACTTCATGCTGCGACGGACATCAGACAATTTTCTGGAAGTCATTGAGATTAAGACGCCTGCCATGATGCCGTTGATGAGATACGACTCATCACACAATTCTCACCATTTATCGGCGAACCTATCAAAGGTGATTGGCCAAGTTATTGGATATATAGAAGAACTTGAGAGAAGACGCGATTCAATCAGGAGCAAAGACAATGTGGATACCCTAAAAATCCGTGCGCGCATTATAGCTGGGAGAGACGGCGACGTTGCCGTTCAGGACGCGATTAGAAATCTCAATGCCCACTTGCATAGGATAGAGATTCTTACTTTTGACCAACTCGTACGAATCGCAGAGCGAGTGCTGACCATATTCAAATCAAGAGCTACCGGCGAAACCAATGTAGATGCTGTGCAAGAACTGGACGATGACATACCGTTCTGATGAGATCGAGCGGTTTAGATAGATATTGTCAATTCTTATTTGTCCTGAAGCGATAAACAAAGAGGCCGAATTGCCGGAATTGAAAGTCGTATGCTCCATCGTTCCAGCGAGTGAAATCCCGGTCAAGGTAAATACCGGAGAGCCCGCTCAGTCGACAGTCCTCTGGGCTTCAGTCATGGGAGGTTTCGTTGGTTGATTTTCTTGACATTTAGATATCCACTTGCTAATCTTATGTTCGCCTAAAGGGGTGATATGAAGGCTTTCCCTGAAGTCAGCTTCGTCGCGGAGAAAAACCGAATATTCCACCATTTCTCTCCACGCACAATGGAGGATCTACGGACGTTCGAAGCCCGGTGGCCGGAACCAAATAGCGAGGTATTATGCAAACCCGCATAACATGCTGGGATAAATGGTTAGGCCAGCATCATATCATTGAATGCATATTGCGTATTAGGGTTTTGTTGAAAAAAGCCAAATGTGTCTTATCTGGACCGGATAACGAGTCGCAGCATTTTTTACGGATTCGCCTAACTATTGTTAGGCCGACGACGCCAACACACGGCGATGAGAACCGACAAAGGAGGATCAGATGGCGAAACCACGAGCGTTCATCAGCTTCGAGATGGAGGATAAGTGGGCACGAGATTTCCTCGTGCAACAGGCCAAGGACAAGAACAACGACATCGAGTTCTACGATTATTCTGTCCAAGACCCGTTTGACGTGAAATGGAGGACCGAGTGCAAGAAGCGGATTGCAGCAACCAAGGGCACTATCGTCCTTGTCGGGCCCACTACCTATAAATCGGAGGCTGTGCTGTGGGAGGTTGCTGAAACGAATCGCCAGGAGCATTACATGTTCGGCATTCAAATCAACAGGGACAAGACACACCTGATTCCATCGGGCCTGCCGAGCAAGAACGTCATTCGCTGGGACTTCGATCAGATCGTAAAATGGCTGAATACCTGGACCTGAGTAGCCATGTACCTCGATGATCTTGCCGCTAGGATTCGGGGCCACGTTCCGGAGGATCGGATTCCGGATGCCGACTCCGACTCTCTCTTCCGGCTCTACGCAGTCCTCCTGCGAGCCAAGGGCGCGAATGTGACTCAGAGTGACGTCCATGATGCATGGTCGGCATGGATGGCGAAGCGTGATGGCGCGCACGCGTCCCTTGTCGCCTATGGCGATCTGTCCGAGGAAGTCAGGAAGGAAGATCAAGTCTTCACGACGGCCATTCACAAAGCCGCTGATCAACTCGACCAGGCGGGAGCCTCTCGGCCGTCGTTTTCAGAGATCCTCTTTCCTTCTGGGCCCCCAACGACTGATGTGGAGACTCGGCAGGCTCTTGACCTCTACAAGATTATGGTCGATAGCTCCGAAAGCTTGGTGAGTCGTCGGCAAGCTGTGAACACGTTCTTCCTGACGATGAACGGCGCGTTGCTAACCGCCTCCGGGATCATCGTGCAGAGCTCCGGTGGCAGTAGGCTAGGCGGCGTCGGAATCGCTGTATTGGCAGTCGCCGGAGCAATTCTCTGCGCGGCATGGAGAAGCCTGATTACTTCATTTGGCCAACTCAACCGCGGCAAGTTTCAGGTGATCAACACGATCGAGCGCTACTTGAAGGCAGCCATCTATGCCGCGGAATGGGAGGCTCTGAGTCGTGGCGAGGACCCGAAGGTCTATCGGTCCTTTACCTCACGAGAGATCTGGGTTCCAAACGCGTTGCTTGTTCTACACATTTTAACCGCGCTGGGCGCGGTCTTGTTCGCTAGTGGTTTCTTCCACTAGGGGGCAGGGGTGAGCGGCCTAACTGTCAGTTGCAACGGATGGTCGGTTGCGCGGCCCGCCGCTGAACCTGCCCGTTGTTACGATCATCAAATGAAGGAGGTGTGTGTCAACGGGCGACCTCCAGGGGATCGTCATCGGCGCAAGGGAGCTTCCGTACCTGGAGGAACTCCTGCCGGTACTCATGGAGAGGGCCCTGCCGTCCGGCCGGATGCGGGATCCTTCGCCCGGCTGGGGGAAATTCCTCCACGATCTGTGGTGCGAGAGCTGGCCCGCGGCCATGAGCCTGTCCTGCGCCGTCAGGGATCGCGCGGCCCGGCGCTTCCGCCTCGACGGGGACCAGTTGGAAAAGTCAAGGACTATTCCCATGCCCGCGGTAAGGAGATTTCCCTATAGCATGGTAAGTAGGTTTACCACCTTCATGGTAAACAGATTTCCCATGCCTCATCGGAATGATTCAGACCTCCTTTCTTGATTTTTTAAGACGATACGATTCCCCATCCAGGGTGAAGATCTTGGCGTGATGCAGCAGTCGATCCAGAAGCGCCGTAGTCATCACGGAGTCGCCCATCATCTCGGCCCAGGAGTCGAAGCTCTTGTTGGACGTGACGATCAACGAGGCTTTCTCGTACAACTCGCTGATCATGTTGAAGAACAGATTGGCTTCCCGCTTCTCGATCGGCGTGTAGCCGATCTCATCGATGATGACCAGGTCCGACTTCATGATCCTCCGGATCCGGTATTCCGACGTTTTCTGCACCTCCGCCGTTTTTAGAAGCTTGATCAGATTCGTGACCCGCTC